>JAAYVT010000206.1 GCA_012517025.1 Phyllobacteriaceae bacterium
CGCCGATTTCCTGCTCGCGCTGGGCCTCAGCCTGCCGACCTGGCATCCCCTCGGCGTCGGCGTCGGCGTGACCGCGCTCGTCGCCCTGTTCGCGCTGCGTCGCCTGCCGATGCTGCCCGGCGCCTTCCTGGTGGTGCTCGCCGGCGCCGCCCTGTCGGCCGTCTTCGACCTGCCGGCGCACGGCATCGCCGTGGTCGGCCGGATCGACGCGATGCCGAGCCTACCGCACCTGCCCGACCTCGACCTCGCCACGCTGTCGCGGCTGGCGCAGCTGACCCTGCCCTTGGTGCTGATTCTCTTCGCCGAGAGCTGGGGCACCATGCGCGCCCTGGCGCTGCGCCACGGCGACACCGTCGTTCCCGACCGCGAACTGACCGCCCTCGGTCTCGCCAATCTCGCCGCCGCCCTGGTCCACGGCCAACCGGTCGGCGCCGGCTTTTCCGCCGGATCGGCCGCCGAGGCGGCCGGCGCGCAGAGCCGCGCCGCCGCGGTGATCGCCGCCCTCGGCCTCACCTTGCTGATCGCCGTCGCCGCCCCGCTGATCGAGCATCTGCCGCAACCGGTGCTCGCCGCCGTGGTGATCGCCGCCCTCGCCCACGCCCTCGATCCGAAGCCGTTGATCAGGCTGTGGCGGCTCGACCGCGATCAGGGCATCGCGCTGGCCGCCGCCGGAGGCGTGCTGGTCTTCGGCATCGTCGACGGCATGCTGCTGGCGGTCGCCACCGCCGTCGCGGCGCTGCTGAGCCGCCTCGCCCTGCCCCAGGTCGCCCGCCTCGGCCGCCTGCCCGGCACCCGCGACTTCGTCGACCTCGCCCGCCACCCCGAAGCACTCGCCCCGGTCGGCTGCACCGTCTGGCGCCCCTCCGAACAGTTGTTCTTCGCCAACGCCGAGCGCCTCCTCGCCGGCATCGCCGCGACGGTGGCGCGCGATCCCGCGACGCGGGTGGTGGTGCTCAGCCTCGAGGAGACCTTCGACCTCGACAGCACCGCGCTCGAGGCGCTGATCGAATTCGACACCCGTCTCGCCGCCGCCGGGCTCGAGTTGCGCCTCGCCCGCGCCCGCGATCCCGTCCGCGACCTGCTCGCCGTCGCCGGCGCGACCGATCTCGTCGCCCGATCGTCCTACAGCGTCGACGACGCCGTCGCCCTCGCCGAGGCCGACGCCGCGGCGCGGGCGCCGACGGACCCTCCGCCCGGCGGCGCGACGCCGCCCTGACCCGGCGCGTCGGACGCCGACGAATCGCCGTCGAGGCCGAATCGAATCGGCGTCCCGAAGCCTCGCCGGCGCATTTGTCGTCGCGACCGGGCGGCGCTATATCTCGGCGGTTTCGGCGCGGCGCCGAACCGAGCACGGACGTCCGACCCATGCAGACCACCGCCTGCACCCGAGGTGCCCTGCGCATCCTCGCCGCGTGCGAACTCACCCACGGCGAGCCGCTCACCATGCCGGAGATGACCACCCGTCTCGACATGACGGAAGCGCTGGTGGTCAAGGCCTGTCATCGCCTGATGCGCGCCGGTTACCTCTCCGGCCTGCGCGGGCGCGGCGGCGGCTATCGCCTCGCC
>JAAYVT010000207.1 GCA_012517025.1 Phyllobacteriaceae bacterium
CCGACGAGGGCGGATCGAAGACGACGGCTGAACGACATGAATCCTCCCGAGAACGCCCACCGACGGGCGCACCGCGACCCACCGCCCTCCGGCGGCGTCTGCTGCGAATCGCGAGAGAATCATCGCATTGCGGCGAAGACGAGGACAGAGCCCCGCGGGTCGCGCCGACCCTCCGTCGCCGCTTCGACCGCCTCGCGGTGCGACGATTTCGTTCGCCCGCGTCACACCGTTTCACTTCGCCGCCGCGGTCGCCGCGTCGCCACCTGCCCCGATGTCCCGCCACGATGACCGGCCCGGCCGAAAGACCAGGCCCGGTCGACCATCGGTAATTCTGCGATCGTGAAAGTCGACGTTACGGAAAGCATTCCGCAACACTCGTTCGTCATCGTCGCTGGAGCCCGAGGATCGAACCGCGCGTGGCTCGCGCGCGGCCGCGAGCGAACCAGAAGAAGGTACGAACCCCCGGAGTCCCCATGATCGGCGTCGTCGTCTCCCGCTTCCGCTCCTCCACCACCGCGGTCGTCACCGCCGTCGGCTTCCTCACCGTGTTTCTGGCGACCACGATCCTCGCCCTCGTCTCCTACGAGATCGTCGCCCGCCACGTCGCCGACGGCGCGGCGCGACGCCAGGACGGCAACATCCGCGCCGCCGCGACGGTGCTCGAGCACGACCTGCCGGGAACCCGGGTCGAATGGAACGCCGCGGGCAATCCGCGCATCGTCATGCCCGCCGTCCCCGCCTTCGCCGACCATCACGCCATCGACGCGATCAGCCGGGTGACCGGCGACACCACCACCGTCTTCGCCCTCGATCCCGCCTCCGGCGAATTCGTCCGCCGCTCGACCAGCGTCAAGAAGGCCGACGGCAGCCGCGCCGTCGGCACCGTGCTCGGGCGCGGCGGCCCGGTCCACCCGGTGCTCGCCCGCGGCGAGACCTATTCCGGCATCGTCGACATCCTCGGCGTGCCCTATTCGACCACCTACGTTCCGATCTTCGCCCCCGACGGCGCGGTGATCGGCGCGGTCTATTCCGGCGTCAAGACGTCGGCGATCGACGGGCTGATCCGGGAATGGACCTTCTCGATCCTGCTCGCCGGTGGCGGCGTGCTGGTCCTGGCGGCGGCGGCGCAGTTCCTGCTCGGACGGCGCCTGACCCGCCCGCTGGTCGATCTCGCGACGACGTTGCGCCGCATCTCCGGCGGCGAGCTCGACGCCGTCGTGCCCCACCGCGACCGTGTCGACGAGGTCGGCGAGGTCGCCCGCACCGTCGACGCGTTGCGTCTGGCCGCCGCCGAACGCGAGCGCCTCGCCGCCGAACAGACCGGCGAGCACACCGCCCGCGCCGCCGAACAGGCCCGCGTCGCCCGGCGCATCGCCGCCTTCCGTCACTCCGTCGCCGATCTGCGCGGCGCGCTCGCCCGCGACGTCGAGACCATGGGCGGCACCGCCGGCGAACTCGCCGGGCTCGCCGACGAGGCGACCCGCCGCGCCGAAAACGCCACCCGCGCCACCGAATCCGCCTCCGGCGGGGTGCGCGCCGTCGCCGACGCCGCCGGCGGCCTCGCCGCCTCGGTCGCCGAGATCGACCGGCGCGCCGCCGCCGCCGCCGAAGTCGTCGGCGAGGCCCGCCGCTCGGCCGACGAATCGAGCACCCGCATCGCCCGTCTGGCCGAGGCCTCCGCCCGCATC
>JAAYVT010000208.1 GCA_012517025.1 Phyllobacteriaceae bacterium
AGCCGATTTCCCCGCCGCCCCGCGTCGCGTCGCCCCCGCCGCCCCGCGCCGCTCGCGCTATTCGCAGGGCGCCGGCATCCAGGAAGTCGTGCCGCAGAAGTGAGGAGCTTCGGCCGTCGTCACGACAACGGCGCCGGCCGGCACTCCGCCCCCTTCAGCGCCGCCGCGATCTCGCCGTCGAGCGAGGGCTGTTGCCGGAAGATCTGCAGGAGCGCGATGCCCTCGCGTCCCTTCCAGTCGACGATCACCACGTCCTCGAGCTCGTCGGGCGGGTTTTCGCGCAGCTGCGCCATCTGCACGCCGTCGGCGACCAGCACGTCCGCCGCCTTCTGCCCGGCGCCGCGATTGTCGAAGCCCCAGACGTGCAGCCCGCGTCGATCGAAGAGCGACAACGACCAATAGACGTCCGGCGGCGTCGCCTTGATGCGGATCGGTCCGTCGTCGAGCGAGAACCGGCAGGTCGCTTGCGCCATCGCCGGATCGAGCCCGGGCAGGGACTTCTCCGCGCCGCCGACCCGCGGCAGCGTCACGAAGACGCCGGTCGGACCGAACCGGCCGATCTCCTCCCAAGGATCGTTCACCGCGTAGCGCGGCACCCCGAAGATCGTCACGATGTGGACGACACCCGCCATCATCGCCACGCCGACGCACCAGATCAGGAATCGCGCGATCATCGGCAGGCTCCCCGTTCGAGCGTCGGCATTTCCGGCATCCGGTCGGAGGCGAGCGTGACCGGCGTGTCGTAGAGCCGCAGCATCAGCACGTAGGCGCCCTTCGGCGTCGGTAGCCAGTTGCCCGGACGGGCGCTCGCCGCCACCGCGATCTCGAAGCGGCCGTCGCCGCCGCGCAGCAGGTTGCGGTTGTCGAGATGGGCGCGCCCCTCCGGCGTCGTGCCGGGACGGCCGTCGCGCCCGATCGCCGTCAGCGTCCACAACCGCGCCGGCGGCGAGCGACCGACGAGACGGTGATCACAGGCGCCGTCGAGGTCGCGGCCGGCCTCGTCGCTCTCCAGCACGAAGGTCAGCCCCTCGCCGGCACCCATGCCGATCTCGCCGGTACGGGCAATGCGGGCGCGGGTGTAGGGATCGGCGGTCGCCGCGTCGATGGTCGGCAGGGCGCGCCACGCGCCGACCTCCACCGTGCCGGTGCGCGGTGCCGCCACCATGTACCAGGCCGATCCGAGACCGAGGATCAGGCTCGCCGCCATCGCGGCGAGAAGGCTGAGGAGAAAGCGCAATCCGGACCCTCTCGGATGATCGACCGCCCGCGTCGGCCGGGCCGGATCCTGTTCGCCCGACCCGTCCGCGTCAATGCCGCACCGTCAGCGACCGATCGGTCGCAATCCGCCCTGCGCCCGCGGCGCGGTCTCGGCGAGGCGAACCCGATCGCCGCCGAGCGGCGTCAGCGCCCCCGAGCGCTGCGGCGCGCGGACGCCGAGGTCGACCGGCGGCGCGGTTTCGAGCCGCCGGGTCAGGCCGTCGAGCGTCCCGGTCGCCCGGGTCGACAACGGCCGCGGCCGATCGCTCTCGGCGGCGATCGGCGGCGCGCCGATCCCCTTGCCGCCGTCCGCCTGCGCCACCGGCACGCCCCGTTTCGGGGCGGGGAAGCCCGGCGCCTGTTTCAATTCGATCCCCTGATGGGCATAGGTCATGACGTCGTGCCAGATCGGGGCGGGCACCATGCCGCCGGTGACCTTCTCCATCGGCCGATAGTCGTCGTTGCCGACCCACACCGTGCCGACCAGATTGCCGGTGAAGCCGCAGAACCACGCGTCGCGCGACGACTGGGTGGTGCCGGTCTTGCCGCCGGCGGGGACGCCGTCGAGCTTGGCGCGCTGGCCGGTGCCGTTCTCCACCGCGTAGTTCAGCATCGAGTTGAGCTCGGCGATCTTGTCGGCCGGGAAGATCCGCTCCGGCGGCGCCGAATCGCGGCCGCGATCCCACAACAGCCGCCCGTCGGCCTTCGCTCGGATCTCCTCGACAGGGGTCGGATGGACGCGGAAGCCGCCGTTGGCGAAGGTGGCGAAGCCGGCGGCGTGGTCGATCATGTGCACTTCGTTCGAGCCGATCACGAAGGGCCAGTCGGGCTTGGCCGGCAGGTCGATACCGAAGGCGCGCGCCACCGCCGCCACCCGATCCTTGCCGATCTGCTGGGTGAGCTGCACCGGCACCGAATTGAGCGAGCGGGCGATCGCCTCGAGCAGGGTGACGCGACCGGAATAGCTGCCGCCGTAGTTCTTCGGGCACCAATTGCCGATGCACACCGGCTGGTCGGTGATGGTGCTGGTCGGCTTCTTGCCCGACAGCAGCGCCGCGAAATAGACGTAGGGTTTGAACGACGATCCCGGCTGACGCGCCGCGTCGGTCGCCCGGTTGAACTGGCTGGCGTTGTATTCGCGCCCGCCCACCATCGCCCGGACCGCCCCGTCCGGCGTCATGAACACCGCCGCCGCCTGGGAGATGTCGAGCTCCTCGCCGTTCTGGCGCAGGGCGTTCTCGACCGTCTCCTCCGCCTTCTTCTGGATGCCGACGTCGAGCGTCGTGCGCACCACCAGCGAATGTTCCTTCATCCCCATGTCGCGGACCTTCTCGAAGGCCCAGTCGAGGAAGTAGTCGGGCGAATAGACCCGGGTGCGGTCGACCGGCGTCGCCGGATGGCGCCGCGCCGCCAGCACTTGGCCTTCGGTCAGGAACCCGGCCGCGACCATGTTGGAGAGCACGTCGTTCGCCCGCTGGCGCGCCGCCGGCAGGTTGACGTGCGGGGCGTAGCTGGTCGGCGCCTTGAACAGACCGGCGAGCATCGCCGCCTCGGCGAGGTCGATGTCGCGCACCGACTTGCCGAAATAGAATTCGCTCGCCGCCGCCACCCCGTGCGTGCCGCCGCCCATGTAGGCGCGGTCGAGATAGAGCTTCAAAATCTCCTGCTTGGTCATGTGGGTCTCGAGCCACAGGGCCAGGAACGCCTCCTTGATCTTGCGATCGAAGGTGCGTTCGTTGGAGAGGAACAGGTTCTTGGCGAGCTGCTGAGTCAGCGACGAGCCGCCCTGGCGGACCTTCTGGTGGCGCAGATTGGCGACGATGGCGCGCGCCGTGCCGACGACGTCGATGCCGAAGTGGTCGAAGAAGCGGCGGTCCTCGGTGGCGAGCAGCGCCTTGATCAGATAGTCGGGAAACTCCGAAAGCGGCACCGAATCCTCGAGCAGAATGCCGCGTTTGCCGATCTCGTTGCCGTAACGGTCCTGGAACGTCACGGCATAGTCTTCGCGTGAGCGCCAGTCGGTCTTGGTGATCTCCAGCGCCGGGATCGCCAGTGCCAGCATCAGCACCGCGCCGCCGATCGACAGCGTCAGCCCGTCGCCGACCACCTCGACGGCGGCGCGCGCGAGCCCGCGCACCCGAAACGCCCGCATCGCCACCGACAGCCGGCGATAGCCGTCGATGCCGCCGTCGACCGCCTTCCAGATCGCGGCGCGCCGGGCGAAATCGGACGCGGGCTCACCGGGGAAGGGCACCGGCTCCGCATCTCCCGCGGGTGCCACCTCAAAGGCTACGCCTGCCCGCCGCAACAGCTCCTGGCGGCGTGGTGAGCGGGA
>JAAYVT010000209.1 GCA_012517025.1 Phyllobacteriaceae bacterium
CCGAGCCGGACGGTGCCGGCGTCGCCGTCGATCGACAGCCAGTCGCCCTCGCGCGCGGTCGCCGCGCCGAGCCGGACCGTGCCGGACGTCTCGTCGACCGTCAGGGCGGCGCAGCCGACGACGCAGGGCCGGCCCATCTGGCGAGCGACCAGGGCGGCGTGGGCGGTGCGCCCGCCGGTGGCGGTGAGGATGCCGGCGGCGACCGCGAAGCCGGCGACGTCGGCGGTCGAGGTGTCGGGACGCACCAGGATCACGGGATCGCCGCGCCGGGCCGCGCGCTCGGCGGCGGGCGAGGAACAGGCGATGCGCCCGACCGCGACGCCGGGGGAGGCGCCGAGACCGGTCGCAGTCGGGGCGAGATCGTCGGCGAAGCGGGTCTCGTCGAGACGCGCCGGGTCGAGATCGCCGAGCCGGCGCAGCGCCTCGGCCTCGTCGATCAACCCCTCGGCGACCAGATCGACGGCGATGCGCAGGGCGGCGCGCGGGGTGCGCTTGGCGGCCCGGGTCTGCAGGAACCACAGCCGGCCGCTCTCGACGGTGAACTCGACGTCCTGGACGTCGCCGAAGGCCTGTTCGAGACGGACCAGCGCGGCGAGCAGCTCGTCGGCGATCGCCGGCAGACGGGCGCGCAGCGCCTCGATCCCGCCGGGGGTGCGGCGGCCGGAGACCACGTCCTCGCCCTGGGCGTCGAACAGCAGCTCGACCACCGGCGTCGGTGCCCCCGTCGAGGGATCGCGGGAGAAGGCGACGCCGGCGCCGGAACGGGCGTCGGCATTGCCGTAGACCATCGCCTGGACGGTGACGGCGGTGCCGGCGAGATCGTCGAAGCCGTGCAGGCGGCGGTAGGTCGCCGCCTTGTCGGCCCGCCAGGAGGCGAAGACGGCGCGGGCGGCGGCGGAAAGCTGCGCCGCCGGATCGCCGGGCAGGCGGCCGTCGAGCTGGACGAGGCACTGGTCGATGCGGCGCGCCAGGGCTTCCGAATCGAGATCGCGGTCGCTTCCCACCCGCTCCTCGGCGACGAGGCGGGCGAGATCTTCGGCGAGCGGACGCGGATCGAGGCCGAGCACGGTCTCCGCCCAGCCCTCCAGGAAACGGCGGCGGCAATCGAGGGCGAAGCGCAGATTGCCGGTCGTGCGCACCAGCCCGGCGGTCGCGGATTCGTCGGCGCCGACGTTCAACACCGTCTCCAGCATGCCCGGCATCGAGCGCGCCGCGCCGGAGCGCACCGACACCAGGAGCGGCCGACGGCGATCGCCGAAGCGGTGGCCGGTCCGTTGCTCCAGGAAGGCGATACCCTCGGCGAGGCCGCGATCGAGCGCGGCGAGGGCGTCGGGGCGGCCCTCCGCCACCGGCCCGCACAGGCCGACCGGCAGCACGAAGGCGGGCGGCACGGCGAGACCGGCACGCGCCATCGCGGCGAGATTGGCGGCCTTGGCGCCGACCTCGTTCGGATCGAGCGGTTCGGTGTCGGTTCCGGCGACGAGACACGGCCTCACCATCGTCCCCTCCTCGTTCATCAGCCGCGCGCCGAGGCGCGGCCGTGCGCGCCGAGGTCGCCGATGACCTGCAGGCGCATCAGATGGCCGGCGCGGGCGAGGCGGTCGGTCGCGTCCTCGATGCGCCGGGCGCAGGCGATGGTGGCGACGACCCG
>JAAYVT010000210.1 GCA_012517025.1 Phyllobacteriaceae bacterium
CGCATGATCCGGCGCAGCACGTAGCCGCGGCCCTCGTTCGACGGCAGCACCCCGTCGGCGATCAGGAACGACATCGCGCGCAGATGGTCGGCGATGACCCGATGGCTCGCCCGCGCGTCGCCCTCCGCCGCCACTCCGGTCGTCTCGACCGAGGCGCGGATCAGCGCCTTGAAGAGATCGATGTCGTAGTTGTCGTGCACGCCCTGCAGCACCGCCGCGACGCGCTCGAGCCCCATGCCGGTGTCGATCGACGGCTTCGGCAGCGGCGTCCGCTGCCCGTCCGCCGTCTGCTCGTACTGCATGAACACGAGATTCCAGATCTCGATGAACCGGTCGCCGTCCTCTTCCGGCGAGCCGGGCGGGCCGCCCCAGATGTGATCGCCGTGGTCGTAGAAGATCTCCGAGCACGGTCCGCAGGGGCCGGTGTCACCCATCTGCCAGAAATTGTCGGAGGTGGCGATACGGATGATCTTGTCGTCGGAGAAGCCGGCGATCTTCTTCCACAGACCGAAGGCCTCGTCGTCGTCGGCATAGACGGTGACCAGCAGGCGTTTCGCGTCGAGCCCGAATTCCTTGGTGACCAAGGTCCAGGCGTGATGGATCGCCTCCTCCTTGAAATAGTCGCCGAAGGAGAAGTTGCCGAGCATTTCGAAGAAGGTGTGATGACGCGCGGTGTATCCGACGTTGTCGAGATCGTTGTGCTTACCGCCGGCGCGCACGCACTTCTGCGCCGTGGTGGCGCGGAGGTAGTCGCGAGTCTCGAGCCCGGTGAATAAATTCTTGAATTGCACCATGCCGGCGTTGGTGAACATCAAGGTCGGATCGTTGCGCGGCACCAACGGGCTCGAGGACACCACCTCGTGCCCCGTCTTGGCGAAATAGTCGAGAAAGGTCGCGCGGATCTCGTTGACGCCACTCATGATGGAACAGGGCCTTCTTCGTCGGAACATCGGAGGCAGGTTTTAGCCGCCGCCCGTCCGCATGTCCATGAAAAGCACCGCGGATCCGATCCCCGAAGCGACACGACCCGCCGCTCGCCGGGAGCCGCGGGTCGAGGATCGCTTCAGAAGGTGGAGAGCTCAGTCTTCGACCGGCCCGTCCTCGTCCTCCGCGGTGCCGGTCGGCAGGATCTTGTCGGCGATGAGACCGGCGTTCTGCCGGATCGCCAACTCGATCTTCTCGGCGACCGCCGGATTGTCGCGCAGGAACTGCTTGGAGTTCTCGCGCCCCTGGCCGATGCGCTGGCTGTCGTAGGAGAACCACGAGCCCGACTTCTCGACGATCCCGGCCTTCACCCCGAGATCGATCAACTCGCCGACCTTGGAGACGCCTTCGCCGTACATGATGTCGAACTCGACCTCCTTGAACGGCGGCGCCATCTTGTTCTTGACCACCTTGACGCGGGTCTGGTTGCCGACCACCTCGTCACGATCCTTGATCGCGCCGATGCGGCGGATGTCGAGGCGCACCGAGGAATAGAACTTGAGCGCGTTGCCGCCGGTCGTGGTCTCCGGGTTGCCGAACATCACGCCGATCTTCTGGCGGATCTGGTTGATGAAGATCACCATGGTCTTCGACTTGGAGATCGAGGCGGTGAGCTTCCTGAGCGCCTGGCTCATCAACCGCGCCTGCAGGCCCGGCAGGCTGTCGCCCATCTCGCCCTCGAGCTCGGCCTTCGGCGTCAGCGCCGCCACCGAATCGATGACCAGCACGTCGAGCGCGCCGGAGCGCACCAGCGTGTCGGTGATCTCCAGAGCCTGTTCGCCGGCGTCGGGCTGCGAGATCAGGAGATCGTCGAGGTTCACCCCGAGCTTGCGGGCATAAATCGGATCGAGCGCGTGCTCGGCGTCGATGAAGCCGCAGACGCCGCCCTTCTTCTGCGCCTCGGCGACGCAGTGCAGCGCCAGCGTCGTCTTGCCCGAGGATTCCGGCCCGTAGATCTCGACGATGCGGCCGCGCGGCAGGCCGCCGATGCCGAGCGCGATGTCGAGCCCGAGCGAGCCGGTCGGCACGGTTTCGACCTCGACCACCTTGCCTTGGCCGAGCCGCATGATCGAGCCCTTGCCGAAGTTGCGCTCGATCTGCTGGAGCGCCGCGTCCAAAGCCTTGGTCCTGTCCATACCGTCCCCTTCGACGAGGCGAAGTGATGCTTGTGCCATCGTCCGGCCCTCTTGTCGCACGCGCTCCGGCGCATTTGAAGTGGCCTCACTGTACATGTTTTGTTCCGTATCGCAAGCCCCTTCCCAACCATTTGAGAAAAATAGAAAAATCGATGTGTGTTCGTGCGATGTTCCGAACGGTGCGGCGGGCACCGTCGCGGACGTCGCGCCAAGTCCGCCCGTCGCCGTTCGTCGGAGCGACGATTCGAGTCGCGCGGGCGGCCGACGGCGAACGCCGCGCGGAGCCACCGCACTCAGAAACGGGACCCGCCGGCGGACTTGGCCGAGGGCGCCGGATGGCGTCGGGACCGACGCAGCGTGCTCGAAGGCAGTTCACCGAACCGCCGATGATACGCCTGAGCGAAGACGCCGAAGTTCGCATACCCCCATCGCCCGACGATCGAGGCGACGGTCTGGTTCGGTGCGGCGGATGCCAAAGCGTCGCGAACGCCGTTCAGACGCTGTTCGCGCAGGAAGTCCCCCGGAGTGGTGTTGCGGAAACGGCGGAAGCCGCCCGACAGCGATCGCACGCTCACGCCGACGGCGTCGGCGACCTCGCCGATGGTCGGCGCTCGGTGCGCGTGAGTGCGCATGAAGTCTTCCGCGGCGCAGACGTAATGGGGCGCGGCGGGGCTGGTGGCGGCGTCGAGGCGGACGCCCGCCGCATCGGCCCACAGAAGCAGGAGTTCCGAGCACAGGGCCTCCTCGATGTGCGCACCGACCCGTTCGCGCCACGCCCGGGTCGGCGCTCGGGTGATCGCATCGACCGCATGTTCGAGCAGCGGCATCCACGTCGAGCGACCGCCGCCGATCTTCAGACGACACGTCCACAGATCGTCGTCGGGCACGAAGCCGAGCCATCGCATCGCCGTCAACTCGATGAGATCTTTCGGAATCGTCAGATTGAATTGGAGATGCCGATCGTCTCCGTCGAGCCAATGATCGGTTCGGCGCGTGAAGTCGACGACGAAGCTCTCGCCGGCTTCCGTGGTGACGTAGGAAGAACGGCCGTCGGCGTGCCGCAAGGCCCCCGAGAGCGTCGTCAAGACCATGACCTTGCCCGACGAGGCGGCGAAATTCTCGAGACGAACCGGCAATCCGTAACAGAATCGTGTCATTCCGATGCGACCTGCCTCGGTCGAATACATGATGGCGTCGGGATGGGTGTAGCGTTCCAGGGGAATCGTGTCGTACGGCATGTAGTTCATACGACAAAAATCTCCGATCACGCTCCAGTCTCGGGAGCGGATGGGAAAGCTCTTCGTGTCGACGGCATCAGGTGAATGATCAAGAAACGCGGTTTCGAGCATTTCTCGTCTACCATCCTCCCTGTCAGGTAGAAATGAGAATAGCAGGTTCCTTCGTCTTCGGGTTGCCCGGCTTTCGTCGTTCGGCCGCAGCCGGAGGGGTGAGCCCCTCCGGCCGCTCGGGTCTCCGCGTCCTCAATTCTCGACGATCGCCGGACGCGGTGCGGCGGCGGTCGGGGTCGGGTTCCACAGCGGGACGATGATGTTGGCCCAGGCGCGCGTCTCGCGCCCGCCGTAATTGGTCTGGGCGACGTCGGTCGTGAGCTTGAACTGGACGTTCACCGGCCCGAAGTCGTAGCCGGCGAGAGCGCCGACCGCCACTTGGCTCTGCTTCGCGTAGCCGGCGAAGGGGGCCGAAAGGTCGGCCGAGGCGAAGGCGACGGCCCCGACTTCGATCTTGCCGAACTTGCGGGTCGCGGTGAGATCGAGGTTCCACCAATCGGGGCCCCCGGTCGGACCGGAATGACCCGTCCCGAAGCCGGTCGTGGCGGACAGGTTCCAACCGTCCTTCAGATACGACACCGCCAGCGCGCTCTCGAACGCGCCCCAGTCGTGACCGACGTCGGATTGCACCGGCAGGTAACCGCCGACCTGGAAGCCGCCGAACCATCCGTCGCCGAGCATCCACTTCAACTGGGCCTCGATCAGCGGGTTGGTGAAGCCGGAGACCTTCCCGAGATGGCGCACCGACACGTCGGCGTAGGGGGTGACGGCGTCGAACACCAGGCGCCCACCCGCGATGGTCCACGGCGTGGACCAGATCATCCAGGCGGGCGCGATCGCGGTCATGTCGACCTTCGGGGTGGATTCGCGCGTCCCGAAGGTCGGAATGGTGATCATGTAGAGCCCCTCCGGCAGCGGCGCGCCGAGTGGGATGCCGGTGGTGATGCCCGGCATGAGTTCCGAACCCGCGAAGCAGGTCGTGGACGTGAGCAGAATGGCCGCCAAGCAACCCGCGCGCGTTGCGATCTTCTTCATCTTGCGATCGTCTCCCGATGACGCCTGCCTGCGCGGATCTCGGGCGTCACCGGGCGTCGCCCGTCCGGAGAGGACGGGGGCGATGCGCAACCGATCGGCGCGAGTCCGGCCGTTCGATGGATGTTGCGCGACCGGAGCCGCGCAGACGGACGGACACGGCACGCGTCGCGCGTGATCCCCTTCCTTCGCGTCGTCTCGGAAATTAAGTCATTCGCCGGCGCGGCATCTTCCTCGCGTTGGAAGCGGATGTCTCGCGTCGGCAGTGGAACGCAAAAAAGACGAACGCAACGCCTCCGTCGAAGCGACCGAAATGAAGTCGCGCCGAGATGCAGAGCGCCCTCATGCCGACCGGAGACATGTAATTCCGCAATCGATCGATCAATTCATAGTAGTAATACATAGAGCGTGGTGAATTTTCCGAATGAAGGCATGGTCGTCCGAGTGAGAGCAGACGGATTCGAACGGCTGCGGCAGAGTTCTCCTTCGTAGGTGCACGCACGGAAGTGATCCTTACGAAGAGGAGATACGAGCGATGTCGGAGTTGATAATGGCTTCCGTCAGGAGGAGGTTGGCCGGGCTGGCGGTCACGCTCGCCGTCGTGACGGCGATGCCCGCGCAAGGCTGGAGCGACGTCGGCAATCCGAAGGCGAAACCCGGGCCCGCGCCCACCATCGAATATCAGGAATACGTCACCGAACTCGACGTGCCGATCAAGATGCGCGACGGCACCATCCTCAAGGCCGACGTCTATCGGCCCAAGGCGGCGGGGAAATTCCCCACCCTCGTGGACGGCACACCCTATTCGAAGACCAACGCGATGATGCTCGCCGCCGGCACCTTCGTGCCGCGTGCGACCTCCCAGGGCTATGTTCTGGTGGTCTACGACGTTCGCGGTCAGAACAAGTCCGAAGGCTCGATCGATCTGCACGTCAACTTGCAGAACGACGGCTACGACGTCGTCGAATGGGTCGCCACCCAGCCGTGGAGCAACGGCCGCGTCGGCGTCGACGGCGGCTCCTACGACGGCCAGGTCGGCCTCAACACCATCCTCGCCAATCCGCCGCATCTGCAGACCGGCATCGTCGCGGTGACCGCTTCCGATCTCTATCGGCAGTGGTACTTCCGCGGCGGCGCCTTCGAGTTCGGCGCGTTGTCCGGTTGGACCGCCCTGAACTTCTCGCGCCGTCTGGCGCCGCGCCTCATCCCGGACGAGAAGGCTCGCCAGGAGTACATCGACAATCTGGCGCTCTATCCGGCCGATGCCGCCGGCTACATGAATGCCCTTCCGCTGATCGACTTCGAACCGGCGAAGATGGGCGACAAGGGCCAGTACAACTATCTCAAGGACTGGCTGTCACACCTCACCGACGGCGAATATTGGTGGAAGCGCAACCCGAAGAGCTACTATCACGAGGTGACGATCCCGGTCATGCACCTCGGCGGATGGTACGACATCTTCGGTGCCGGAACGATCGAGGCCTGGGACCGGATCCAAAAGGAAGGCCGGACGGCGCTGGCCCGCGACAACCAGACCCTGTTCATGGGGCCGTGGGATCACGCCGAGGTGCCCTGGGCCAACAAGACCGGCGTCCATCGGATCGGCGCGGTCGAATGTGGGCCGGCGCTCGCCGACTACGATCACGCCGGCATGCGGCTCGCCTATTTCGACTACTGGCTGAAGGATCTCCAACGCCCCGGATTCGATCCCGACGAGCGGGTTCGCATCTGGACGTTCAACGCCAACAAGTGGTCGACGGTTCCGACCTATCCGTTGCCGGAGACCAAATACACCAAGTTCTACCTCGCCCCCGAGAAGAGCGGCTCCAGCAAGGCGCTCTACGACGGCAGTCTGAGCGAGAAGGCGCCCGCCGAGGCGGCCCGGCCGGTCACCTACAAATACGATCCGACGAAGCCGGTGGCGACGCGCGGCGGCAACAACCTCTTCCCGATGGCGATCGATCCGACCGGGACCCCGTCCGCCGGCACGGGCGGATCCCTCACCGTCGATTCCGATCTCATCAAGGCGGTGCTGCAGGGTGACGAGCGGTTGCCGACGACCGGCACCGGGCCGGAAGACCAGATCCCGGCGGAGGTGAACACGATCACCTTCACGACCCCGGTTCTCGGCGCGCCGATGGAGATGACCGGGCACATCCGCGCGGTTCTCTACGCCGCCTCCGACGCCGTCGACACCGATTGGGTGGTGCGCGTCTCCGACGTCACCCCGGACGGCAAGTCGATCGTCGTCGCCGACGGCATTCGGCGGGCGCGCTTCCGCGACTCCGACCTCCATCCCTCGCTGATCGAACCCGGCAAGATCTACGCCTACGACGTCGATCTCTGGCAGAACAGCTGGGAATTCCAGCCCGGCCACCGCATCCGCGTCGCGATCACCAGTTCGAACTGGCCGCGCTACAGCCGCAACATGAACGTCGCCGAGTTCCCCGAACTCGCGACGACCTGGAAGGTCGCCAACCAGAGCATCTACATGGACCCCGAGCATCCGTCCCATGTGATCCTGCCGATCATTCCGAAGAAGAAGTAACGCCAGCGTTCACCCGACACCATCAACCAACCGGCGTCCCGTTCGGGGCGCCGGAAGGAGAGAATTC
>JAAYVT010000211.1 GCA_012517025.1 Phyllobacteriaceae bacterium
ACCGGAGCCGGCGCGACTTGGGCGGCGCGCGCCCGGCCCTCCGGCGACGCCGGCACGGCGCACAGGCGACGACCGGCGAGGCCGATCAATCCGAACAGGAAGGCGACGAAGCCACCGCCGGAGCCGACGGCGGCGACGAAGATCGGCGAGGCGCTGG
This sequence comes from Phyllobacteriaceae bacterium, assembly GCA_012517025.1. GTDB lineage: Bacteria > Pseudomonadota > Alphaproteobacteria > Rhizobiales > Ancalomicrobiaceae > Pinisolibacter. The sequence continues at coordinate 158 of JAAYVT010000211.1, forward strand.
TCTCCACCTCGGCGTCGCCGAGCGAGCGCACCATCACGCCGACCCGCTCGACCGCGACGCGGCGGGCGGCGTCGCGACGGGCGATCGCGGCGGAGAGGACGGCACGCGGACCGGCGAGCTCGTCGGTCGGGGCGGCGGGCGGGATCGACGCGGTGGTCTCGACGGCGCGTTCGGCGAGGCGGCGATCGACGTCGGCGAGACGTGCGGCGGCGGTGGCGACGGCGCGCGGCAGCTCGGCCCGCATCTGTGCCCGCAAGTCGTCGAGATCGGCGCCGACCTGCTTCATCAGCGGATGATTGGCGAGATAGGTGATCGACAGTTCGGCGAGCCGCGAGCGCAGCACGGCGCGTTTGCGGCGCAGGTCTTGCAAACCGGCGGTCGGGGCGGCGTCGACGGCGCGCTCGACGCCTTTGCTGCCCTCGCCGGCGAAATCGCGCAGACGCGCCAGGACGGTCTCCGCCTCCACCCGCTCGGCGCGCAGAGCGTCGAGATCGGCGGCGGCCGGGTCGGTCGGCGCGGCGGCGGCATCGGTCTCCGGCGGCGCGAGGCGGCGCTCGGCGGCGTCGATTTCGGCGGCGAAGCGGCGATCGACCTCGCCCTCGGCGCGGGCACGGGTCTCGGCGAGGGCGGCGCTCCACCGCTCGCGCAGAGCGGCGAGGAGGCGACGACCTTCGGCTTCGTCGGAGGTGGCCAGGCGCAGCGCCAGGATGCGCGAGCGCTCGACACGCTCGACGGTGAAGCCGGACTGCAGAGCGGCGAGATCGCGCTCGGCGCGTTCGATCACGACGCGATCCGACCCCTCCCCGTCCGTCGACCGCGACGCGGCGACCCGGCGCAGGAAGTCGTCAGCGCGCAACAGGCCGATCTGGGCGGCGACGGTCCGGTCCTCGTCGGCGGCGATTCGCGTCGCGGCGAGCGGCTCGACCAGAACCCGCGATTCGACCGCCACCGGGGTGTCGCGCAGGGCGGCGAGACCGCCGGCGACGAGGCCGACGGCGAGACCGATCGCAAGCGCCGGCCGGTGCGCCGCGCCGAGGGCGGCGCGCAGCCGACCGAGATCGATGGTGGTGTCGGCGTCGTGGGAAAGCTCGTCGTGCGCCATGTCGGATGTCTCCTCGGCCCCATCCTGCGGGCGCGAGGGTTAGCATCTCGTTAACCATGTTCGCCGGAACGCGGCGGCGGCCGGTCGCCGGCCGGTGTTTCAGTCTTCATTAACCATATCGACCCAATCTGCCGTCAGGACGCGCCGAAGGGCGTCGGTGAAGGATCGGGTGATGTCGTCTCGACTGGTTCATGTTCTGCTCGCGGCCGGGCTTCTCGCCGGGTGCTCGAACTACGTGCGCCCGAGCCCCGCCTTCCACGAGGTGCTCAATCAGCCCTACACGTTCGACGCCGGCGACCGGCTGCGCGTCACCGTGTTCGATCAGGCCAATCTCACCAACGTCTACACGGTCGACGCCAGCGGCAACATTTCGGTGCCGTTGATCGGCGGCGTGCCGGCGCGCGGCCGCAAGGCGGCCGAGCTCGAGCGCGACATCGCAGTGCGCCTGCGCAACGGCGGTTATCTGCGCAATCCCGACGTCTCGGTCGACGTCGACCAGTATCGCCCGTTCTTCATCATGGGCGAGGTCAAGAACGCCGGGCAGTACCCCTACGTCCCCGGCATGACCGCGCAGACGGCGGTGGCGATCGCCGGCGGCTACACCGCCCGCGCCGATCAGCGCACCATCGACGTCACCCGCCAGATCAACGGCGAGGTGCTGGTCGGCCGCGTCCCGGGCAGCGATCCGATCCGTCCCGGCGACACCATCTACGTGCGCGAGCGCTTCTTCTGAGACCCGCCGAGCGGTGCGGACTTTCTTAAACTTAATAAAATTCGACTGCATTCTCAAAACCTTCTTCGGAGGCGCGGTCAACGCGACCTTCACCTTCGCGGCGCATTCTCGGCGCCACGGGACATCCCGTTCCCCGCCGGCGGCGGGGGACCGGGCCGATCCCGACGGACCCGACGGCCGGGATCCGAAGGTTCCGGAGACGGACATGAAGCAGCTCGACCCGAAGACCCTCTATCGACAGAGCGTCGACCTCGGCGCGCTCGACGAGGCGGCGGACGCTTTCGACGCGGTGCCGGAGCAGCCGCGCTTCACCGCGCCGCTGTCGGAACAGGCGCGCGAGGTCGCGGCGCTGTTCTCGGATCGACCGATCTCGCGGCGGTTGCTCGCCGGCGCGGTACGGGCGCTCGACTTCGCGGCGCTCGGCGGTCTCGGCGTCGCCACGCTGTGGCTGACCGGTTCCGATTTCGACGCGATGCGCCTCGGCGCGGTGGCGATTGGCGCGGCGCTGGCGGTGGTGCTGGCGCAGGCGGCGGAGGGCTATCAGATCTCCGCCTTCCGCGACTTCGCCTTCCAACTCGGGCGGGTGGTCGCGGCGTGGGCGATGCTGTTCGCCGGTGCGGCGGCGCTCGCCTTCTTCGCCGGACGGGTCGAGGCCGGCGAAGGCGCGGCGGCGGCGCGCTGGTTCGTCGGCGGGCTCCTGTGGTTCGCGGCTTCGCGGCTGGTGCTGACCCGTCTCGTCGAGGGCTGGACCCGCGACGGGCGGCTGGAGCGGCGGGCGGTGATCGTCGGCGGCGGCAAGCTCGCCGAGGAAGTGATTCGCGGGCTCGAGGCCCAGCCGGGCAACGACATCCGCATCTGCGGCATCTTCGACGACCGCACCGACGAACGCTCGCCGGCGATGGTCGAGGGCTATCCGAAGCTCGGCACCATTCCCGAGCTGGTGGAATTCGGCCGCATCACCAAGCTCGACATGCTGATCGTGGCGCTGCCGATCTCGGCGGCGGTGCGGGTGCAGCAGCTCCTGCACAAATTGTGGGTGCTGCCGGTCGACATCCGGCTGTCGGCGCACGCCGACAAGCTGAAGTTCCGGCCGCGCAACTACACCTACGAGGGATCGCTGCCGTTCATCGACGTTGTCGACAAGCCGCTCGCCGATTGGGACGCGGTGACCAAGCGGGCTTTCGACCTGGTGGTCGGCACGCTGGCGCTGGTCGCTCTCGCGCCGGTGATGGTCGGCGCGGCGATCGCGGTGAAGGCGACGAGCAAGGGGCCGGTGTTCTTCCGCCAGAAGCGGTTCGGCTTCAACAACGAGGTGATCTCGGTGTGGAAGTTCCGCTCGATGTTCACCGACCGGTGCGACTTCGAGGTCAAGCAGGCGGTGACCAAGGGCGATCCGCGGGTCACGCCGGTCGGCCGGTTCATCCGCAAGACCTCGATCGACGAGCTGCCGCAGCTCTTCAACGTGCTGATGGGCGAGCTGAGCCTCGTCGGCCCGCGCCCGCACGCGGTCAACGCGCAGACCGAGAACCATCTCTGGGACACCGTGGTCGACGGCTATTTCGCCCGCCACAAGGTCAAGCCCGGGGTCACCGGCTGGGCGCAGATCAACGGCTGGCGCGGCGAGATCGACACGCCCGAGAAGATCCGCCGGCGGGTCGAGCACGACATCTACTACATCGAGAACTGGTCGATCCTGTTCGACCTGAAGATCCTGGCGCTGACTCCGTTCCGCCTGCTCGACACCCGCAACGCCTATTGAATCGGATCGCGGGCGAGCTCCTCGCATGCCGCGCACTCCCGCGATCCCCGCACCCCCGGTTCGGCCCACCGATCCGGGGGTTCGACTTTCCGAGCGTCGTGCGCCGGCCGCGACCGGCTCAGGCGCGACGGATCTGATCGGCGCCGAGGACGGCGAGAGTGACGCCGGCGACGCGGTCGATCCACAGCCGGACGCGATGTCCGAGGGCGTGGCGCAGCCCCGACACCACCGCCACCACCCCGATCCACCAGACCAGCGACCCGGTGAAGACGCCGCCGACGGTGGCGAGCGCCACCATCGGATCGAAGCCGGAAGTGGGCGCCAGCGCGGTGAAGACGGCGGCGAACATCACGATGGTCGGCGGGTTGGTCAGGGTCAGCGCCACCGAGCCGAGAAAGGCGGCGCCGAGCGAGCCGACGGCCCGTTCCTCGGCGACCCGGTCCTCGTCCTTGGTGAAGAACGTCCGCAAGCCCAGCCAGATCAGGAACAGGCCGGCGGCGAGGTGGAGCTGCTTTTCCCAGGCCAGCACGAAGGCGGAGACGCCGGCGAGGCCGAGAGCGGCGACCGCCGCGTAGATGCCGTCGCCGACGGCGATGCCGGCGCCGGTGGCGAAGCCCCAACGCCAGCCGCGCGTCAGCGAGCGGCGCATGCACAGAAGGCTCATCGGCCCGACCGGCGCGGCCACCGCCATGCCGATGCCGACCGCCTTGAGAAACAGCCAGAGAGTTTCCATCACACGCCCCCGAGATCGATCACCCGCGCCGAGCCTAGAGGGGCTTCCCGTCGCGGTCCAGAAGCCTCGTCGCCTCGGCGGCGCGCGTTTCCGGCAGGCGGGCGAGGAGATGGGCGCCGGCGCCGAGCACGTGGGCAGACGTGAGCCGGGCGGCGGCCTCGGCGTCGCCGGCGCGGAAGGCGGCGAGGATGTCGCGGTGATCGGCGAGCCAGCGCGGCGTCTCCTCGATCAACGCGTCGTAATCGGCGACGTGGACGGCGCAGGTCTCGCGCAGCTCGCGCACCAGCGCGGTCTGACGCGGGCGACCGGCGGCGGCGTAGAGCGCCTCGTGAAAGCCCAGGTCACCCTCCCGCCAGCCCGGCCGCCCGGCCTCGAGCTCGGCGCGCGCCAGGGCGTGCTCGACCTCGGCATGATCCTCGGGGCGGGCGAGCGCGGTGGCGCGACGGGCGAGATCGGCCTCGAGCAGGGCGCGCATGTCCCAGATCTCGGCGAGCTCGGCCTTCGGCAGGGCGATCACCCGCGCCCCCCGGTTCGGTACCACCGTGACGAGACGGGCGGCGGCGAGGCGCTGCAGGGCGTCGCGCACCGGGATCCGGCTCACCGCGAAACGCCGCGCCAGATCGGTCTGCAGCAGCAGCGTGCCCGAGGGGAGCCGGCCGTCGAGGATGTCGCCGCGCAGGGTTTCGTAGAGATCCATGCTTGCCTCTCTCATTTTATGTATACATATATACATGATCTCGATCGAGACGAGGAGCCCCGCATGTCGCACGATTTTCCCGCCCGCGTGGTCTGGACCGGCGATCGCGGCGTCGGCACCGCCCATTATCGTGCCTACGATCGGACCTGGGACGTGGCGATGACGGGCAAGCCGCCGGTGCACTGTTCCAACGATCCGGCGCTCGGCGGCGATCCGTCGAAGCCCAATCCGGAAGACCTGCTGATCTCGGCGCTCTCCGCCTGCCACATGCTGTGGTACCTGCACTTCGCGGCAGACGCCGGGATCGTGGTCACGGCTTACGTCGACGAACCGATCGGCTTCGGCGAAGTCACGGCGGGCGGCGCCGGGCGTTTCACCTCGGCGGTGCTGCGGCCGCGGATCACCGTGAAGCCGGGCATAGATCTGGCGCACGCGGCGGCGTTGCACCAGCGCATCGACGAGGTCTGCTTCATCGCCCGGTCGGTGAACTTCCCGGTCGCCTGCGAGCCGGTGTTCGTCGTCGAGGGAGATCCCACCCCGGCGTGAGCGGGCGGCGAGCCTCGCGCGGACGTGATGAAACGACGGTCCCTCGGACACCGTAGAAACGAACGTCGCCATCCGTTTCCGAGGTCCGATGTCCGTCTCCCTCCCCCGCGCCCCTTGGCGCGATCGCTCCGGCCGCCTCTCGGCGCTGCGCGTCGTCGCCCTGCTCGTGCTCTCCGCCCCGGCCGTCTGGCTCGCCGTCCGCGCCGCCGTCGGCGATCTCGGACCGCGCCCGCTGACCGAGGCGCTGCGCTTCTGCGGCGATCGGGCGATCGAGACGCTGATCGCGGCGATCGCGATCACGCCGCTGCGCCGTCTCTCCGGCTGGGCGAAGCTGGTCGGGGTGCGGCGGATGATCGGCCTCGCCGCGTTCTTCTGGGCGGTGGGACACTTCGGGCTCTACGTCGCCGATCAGGGCGGCGACCTCGGCAAGGTGGCGAGCGAGATCGCGCTGCGCCCCTATCTGACGCTCGGCTTCGTCGCTCTCGTCGGCCTCGCGACACTGGCGGCGACCTCCACCGACGGGATGATCCGGCGCCTCGGCGGGGCGCGCTGGGGGCGGTTGCACGGGCTCGTCCACGCGATCGCGATCCTGACGCTCGTCCACTTCTTCCTGCAGGTGCGGCTCGATCCGTTCTGGAGCGCGGTCGTCGCCGGGACGGCGCTCGGTGGGCTGGCGGTGCGCGTCGCCGCCGACCCCTGCCCGGCCGGCCCGCTCGCCGTGGCGATCGCCGCCGTCGCCGCCTGGATCGGCGCGGCGGGGGGCGAACTCGCCTGGTTCGCGGCGAAGACGACGCGCCCGCTCGCGCCGATCCTGCGCGCCGATTTCGACACCACCTTCCGGGTGGCGCCGGCGTGGTGGGCGGCGACGATCGTCCTGGCGCTCGGGGCGCTCGCCCTGCTGCGCCGCCGGTTCACGGCGGGAAACGGCGCCCGCACGGCGATACGCGAATGATGCGCGAATGAGGGCTTGCTTTTCGATCTAGTTTCGATATATCTAACTTATGACGGATCGCCATAGGGGTGATCGGATCGAAAAGGAAGACGAACACATGTTCGGACATCGGATGCGGCGAATGGGCCGCGAGGTCTTCGAGAGCTGCCGCGGCGGCTTCGACGGCGAGGGCCGCGAGCGCATGGCGTGGGACGGCGAGGAGCACGGCGGGCGGGGTTTCGGCCCGTTCGGCAAGGGTGGCTTCGGTCGGCACGGCCATCGGCGCGGCGGGCGGTTCTTCGCCCAGGGCGGGCTGAGGCTGGTGATGTTGGCGATGCTCGCCGAGCAGCCGCGCCACGGCTACGAGATCATCAAGGCGATCGAGGATCGCATGGGCGGCGCCTACGTGCCGAGCGCCGGGGTGGTCTATCCGACCCTGACCCTGCTCGAGGAAACCGGCCAGATCGAGGTGGCGCAGTCGGACGGCGCCAAGAAGCTCTACGCCATCACCGAGGCGGGGCGCGCGACGCTGGAGAGCAATCGCGCCCAGGTCGCCGAGATGATGGCGCGGATGGACGAGGCCGGGGCGGCACGCACCAGCGAACGCGATCCGCGCATCGTCCGCGCCATCGAGAATCTGCGGCTGGCGATGCGGCTGAAGCTTTCCGCCGGCCGGCTCGACGACGCCCAGACCGCCGCCCTCGTCGCCCTGCTCGACGAGACGACCGCGCGCATCGAGACGCTGTGAGACGGGGCGGCGGGCGCCGCCCCTCTCCCCCTCCCTCCCGGCCGGTCACCGGCCGTTCCGAAAGGATCATCCATGCTCGTTTCCACCGCCGAGGTCGCCACGACCTCCGCTTCTCGCTACCTGCAGCAGCTCT
>JAAYVT010000212.1 GCA_012517025.1 Phyllobacteriaceae bacterium
GAAGTTGAGGTGAGACGATGATCGCGGTGGAAGGCTTTCGCGGACGCAACGTGGCGGTGTTCGGGCTCGGTGGATCCGGGCTCGCCACGGCGCGGGCGCTGGTCGCCGGCGGTGCGGCGGTGGTCGCCTGGGACGACGGTGAGGCGGCGCGGACGGCGGCGTCGGCGATCGAGGGCATCGAGATCGTCTCGCTCGCCGAGATCGACTGGAGCGCGGTCGAGGCGCTGATCCTCGCCCCCGGCGTGCCGCTCACCCATCCCGAACCGCACTGGACGGTCAAGGCGGCGAAGGTTGCCGGCGTGCCGGTGATCGGCGACGTCGAGCTGTTCGCCCGCGAGCGGCGCGAGCGCTCGCCCGGTTCGCCCTTCGTGGCGATCACCGGCACCAACGGCAAGTCGACCACCACGGCGCTGATCGACCACCTGCTGAGGGTCGCAGGACGCGATTCGCAGATGGGCGGCAACATCGGCCGCGCCGTGCTGTCGCTCGACGACCTCGACGCCCCGCGCACCTACGTGATCGAGTGTTCGTCGTTCCAGATCGACCTCGCTCCCGGCATCGACCCGACCGTCGGCATCCTCACCAATCTGTCGCCCGACCATCTCGACCGCCACGGTTCGATGGAGGCCTACGCGGCGATCAAGGAGCGGCTGGTCGAAGCCTCGCAGACGGCGGTGGTCGGGGTCGACGACGAGCTTTCCGCCGGCATCGCCGATCTGATCGCCTCCGAGGGGCACCGGGTGGTGCGCATCTCGGCGGCGCATCGCCTCGCCGACGGCGTCTTCGCCGACGGGACGAAGGTGATCGCGGCGACTGGCGGGGTCGAGACGGTGGTCGCCGATCTCTCCGGCATCGGCTCGCTGCGCGGTCGCCACAACGCCCAGAACGCCTGCGCGGCGGTGGCGGCGGCGCGGGCGCTCGGCCTCGACGACGCCACCATCGCGGCCGGTCTCGCCTCCTTCCCCGGTCTCGCCCATCGCATGGAGACGGTCGGGCGCAAGGGGCGGGTGCTGTTCGTCAACGACAGCAAGGCGACCAACGCCGATTCGACCGCCCAGGCGCTGGCGAGCTTCGACCGGATCTACTGGATCGCCGGCGGCAAGCCGAAGGCGGGCGGCATCACCTCGCTCGGCGACTTCTTCGGCAAGATCGCCGAAGCCTATCTGATCGGTGTCTCCACCGAGGAGTTCGCCGCGACGCTCGACGGCCGCGTGCCCTACGTGAAGGCCGGCACCGTCGATGCGGCGCTGGACCTCGCGGCGGCGGCGGCGGCGGCCGATCCGGCCGCCGAGCCGGTGGTGCTGTTGTCGCCGGCCTGCGCCTCCTACGACCAGTTCAAGAACTTCGAGGTGCGCGGCGATCATTTCCGCGGCCTCGTCCAGGCGCTGCCGGGGATCGCGATCCCGGGAGGGGGGAAGCCATGAATCGGACCGACCGCTCGATCTTCGCGCAGTGGTGGTGGACCGTCGACCGCACGCTGATCGCGGCGGCGGTGATGCTGCTGGTGGGCGGACTGGTGCTCTCCTTCGCCGCCTCGCCGGCGGTCGCCGAGCGGATCGGCGCTTCCGACAGCTTCTATTTCGTCAAGCGTCACGCGGTGTTCTTCGCGCTGGCGCTGCCGACCATGTTCGCCGTGTCACTGATGACGCCGCGCGACATCCGCCGCGCCTCGTTGCTGGTGTTCCTGGCGTCGCTGCTGCTGCTGGTGCTGGTGCCGGTGTTCGGGCAGGAAGTGAAGGGCGCGCGGCGCTGGATCAACGTGCTCGGCTTCTCGGTGCAGCCGTCGGAGTTCGTCAAGCCGGCCTTCATCGTGGTGACGGCGTGGCTGTTCGCCTCGCGCGAGCGGCGCCCGGACATGCCGGCGACGCTCGCCGCGCTGGCGCTGTTCGCGACGGTGGTCGGGCTTCTGGTGGCGCAGCCGGACATCGGCCAGACTCTGCTCACCTCCGCCGCCTGGGGGGCGGTGTTCTTCGTCGCCGGCATGTCGCTGTGGTGGATCCTCGGCTTCGGCGGCCTCGGCGTGGCCGGCGTGTGGGCGGCCTACACGTTCGTTCCGCACGTCCACGCCCGCATCAACCGCTTCCTCGACAAGCAGGGCGGCGGCCACAAGGGTCCGATGACCGCCGACGGCTATCAGGCGCAGCAGGCGCACGACAGCTTCCTCAACGGCGGCTGGTTCGGGCGCGGCCCGGGCGAGGGCACGGTCAAGCGGCTGCTGCCGGACAGCCACACCGACTACGTCTTCGCGGTGGTCGGCGAGGAGTTCGGTCTGATCGCCTGCGGTCTGCTCGCCGGCATCTTCGCCTGGATCGTGTTCCGCGGCCTCTCCCACGCGGCGCGCGAGGAGGACGCCTTCATCCGTTATGCGATCGTCGGTCTGGTGGTGTTGATCGGCGTGCAGTCCGGCATCAACATGGCGGTCAATCTGCAGCTCATGCCGGCCAAGGGCATGACGCTGCCGTTCATCTCCTACGGCGGCTCGTCGCTCCTGGCGGTGGCCTTCGAGATGGGGGCGCTGATGGCGCTCACCCGCCGGCGGCCGCAGGCGACCCGCTTCGCGCCGCCGATCCACATCGAGCGGCACGAGGAGGCGGCGTCGACCGCCGCCTGATCGCGAACCGCCGAAAGGACACCCGATGGGCGACACCATTCTCCTGGCGGCCGGTGGCACCGGCGGTCACCTGTTTCCGGCGGAATCGCTGGCGGCCGAGCTCGGCCGGCGCGGTCACGTGGTGGAACTGGCGACCGACGAGCGGGCCGACAAATACGGGCGCGAGTTTCCCGCCCGTGCGATCGACATCGTCTCCTCCGCCACCTTCAAGCGGCGCGATCCGCTGTCGCTGGCGCTGACCGTGTTTCGGCTCGGGCGCGGGTTGATGCAGGCGTGGCGGCTGATCGGGCGGATCCGGCCGCGCGTGGTGGTGGGGTTCGGCGGCTACCCGACCTTTCCGCCGCTGCTCGCCGCGCAGCTGCGCGGCGTGCCGACGGTGCTGCACGAGCAGAACGCGGTGATGGGGCGGGCGAACCGGGCGCTGGCGGCGCGGGTGACCAAGATCGCGCTGTCGTTCCCGGCGGTGAGCCTCGTCGGCGAATTCGCCGCCAAGGCGGTGGAGACCGGCAATCCGGTGCGCGACATGGTGATCTCGGCGGCGCGGGTGCCCTACGAGCCGTCGGTCGGCGAGGGCGAATTCCGCCTGCTGGTGTTCGGCGGCAGCCAGGGGGCGCGGTTCTTCTCGGAGATCCTGCCGGCGGCTGTCGAGGCGTTGGCGCCGGAGCTCAAGGCCCGGCTGACGGTGGTCCAACAGGCGCGGCCCGAGGATCTGTCGGCGGTGCGGATGGGCTTCGAACGGGTCGGGGTCCGGGCCGAGGTCGAGCCCTTCTTCATCGATCTGCCGGCGCGGATCGCCGCCTCGCATCTCGTCGTCTGCCGGTCGGGGGCCTCCAGCGTCACCGAGCTGGCGGTGATCGGCCGACCGTCGATCCTGGTGCCGCTGCCCGGCGCGCTCGATCAGGACCAGGCCGCC
>JAAYVT010000021.1 GCA_012517025.1 Phyllobacteriaceae bacterium
CGCGCTGCTCGGCGCTCACGGGCGCGGCGGCTGAGGCCGTTTCGGCTCGGCCGGGGCGAGCGCGCAGTCGCGATTGGCGCCGGTGCCGGGCGCGTTCTCGAAGACGCAGAGGGTCGAGGACGGCGGGCGCCCGCACTTCTGGTCGATGTCGCGGAAACCGACGCAGCGCCCGGTGGCGATCTCGCGCCAGCCCGGACCGCCCTTGCAGCCGCAGCCCCGGCAGGGCGTGGGATCGATGTCGCAACGCGCCTCGGCGGCGGCGGTCGTGGCGACGAGCAGGCCGGCCGCGAGCACGGTGCCGAGCAGGGAAGACGCGCGACGCAAACCGGCCATGGACCGCTCCGGGATCGGGGCGGCGATCTCATCATCCGGCGTCGCGCGGTGAAAGCGATCGGCGGTCGTCGAACCCGCCGCGTCGGTTGTGGGCCGTCGTCTCGATGCCCTCGGCGGGCCGGGACGCCTCACGCACCGACGGCGCGCAACACCATGTCGACGTGCAGACGGACGAGCTCGGCCTCGCTCAGCCGACCCTCGGGGCGGTACCATTCGCAGATGCCGGTCATCATCGAGATCAGCGCGAAGGTGGTGATCTTGAGGTCGTCGACCCGGAACAGGCCGGCGTCGCGGCCGGCTCGCAGGATCTCCTCGAGCCGGCGCTCGTAGGCGCGGCGCAGGTCGACCACGGCGGCGCGGTTCTCCGGATCGAGGCTGCGCAGCTCGGAATTCGCCACGTAGACCTGCATGCGCCGGGTCATGTGGTAGCTGGAGTGGAAGGCGGCGAAGGCGATCAGCCGATCACGCGGCGCGACGTGGCCGACCAGGGCCTCGTCGAGCCGGGTCGTCAACGTCTCCATGTGGCTGCGCACGATGTCGAACAGCAGCGCCTGCTTGGTCTCGAAGTGATTGTAGAGCGAGCCCGGTTGGACGCCGACCTCGGCCGCCAGACGGCGCAGGCTCATCGCCTCGAAGCCGTGCCGCCAGATCAATCGGGTGCCGGCGGCGCGGATCGCCTCGAACGTCTTCTCTCCCACCGAACCCAAGGTGCGCGCCATCCGAAAGATCTCCTCGCCACGAGCATTAAGGTGCGGCGAGGGGGTCCGGCAAGGGGGAGACCCGGTGCGGCGCCGATCACGACGTCGTCGCCGGGCCGAACGACCGCGACGACGGGCGGCTCGTCGACGGCTCCACCCGTCTCGCTTTCGAATAAAATTCTATCGAACATGTCAGTATTCGATCATCGTTCAGACTTCGTGAAACCTCGACGTGCCCGTGTTTCGACAATTGGATTGAATTTCCATTCACTCATTCTCGCGGTTTCGAGGACGTCCGCAACTGAGATCGTTGAAATATACGGCGATTCGTGTGTTCGTCTGAGAGTATGAAAAAAAGGGAGGAGCTCGCCATGTACACGGTGTTGCTGGTCGACGACAACATGACCAACCTCGTGTTGGTGCGACAGCTGGTGTCGCGTGTCGACGATTGCGAGATCCTGACCTTCTGCGATCCGGTCGCCGCTCTGGCATGCCTCGAGACCACCGAAGTCGATCTGATGTTGGTCGACTACGTCATGCCGGAAATCGACGGGGTCGAGTTCACCCGACGGGTGCGGCGGATGAAGCGTCACGCCACGGTGCCGCTGGTGGTGGTGACCACCACCGACGAACGGGCCGTGCTGATCGAGGCGTTGGAGGCGGGCGCCACCGACTTCCTGACCAAGCCGCTCGATCCGCTGGAGTTCCGGGTCCGGGTCCGCAACCTGTTGGCGCTGCGGCGGGCGCAGAAGCAGCTCGCGGCGCGGGCCGCCATCCTCGATCGCGAGGTGCGGATCAAGACTCAGGAGCTGGTCGAGCGCGAGAGCGAGATCATCTGGCGGCTGACCCGTGCCACCGAGCGTCGCGACACCGACACCGGCGATCACATCGCCCGGATGTCGCGGATCTGCGCGATCATCGCCGAAGGGCTCGGTCTGTCGGAGGAGGACTGCCGGCTGGTCGAGGCGGCGGCGCAGATGCACGACGTCGGCAAGGTCGGCATCCCCGACGAGATCCTGTTCAAGCCGGGGCCGTTGACCCCGGAGGAACGCAAGGTGATGGAGACCCACGCCGCCATCGGCTGGACGATCCTGGAAGGCTCGAAGTCGCGGCTGTTGCAGATGGCGGCGGAGATCGCGGTCAGCCACCACGAGAAGTGGGACGGCAGCGGCTATCCGCGCGGGCTCGCCGGCGAGGCGATCCCGCTCGCCGGGCGCATCACGGCGCTCGCCGACGTGTTCGACGCGCTGCTGTCGGTGCGTCCCTACAAGCCCGCCTGGCCGATCGAGAAGGCGCGCGCCTTCGTCGCCGAAGCGTCGGGCGCGCATTTCGATCCGGCCTGCGTCGAGGTGTTCTTCCGCCGCTTCGACGAGATCGCCGCGATCGCCGGCACCGGTTGCGACGCCGCACCGGCCGCCGCCTGAGCGGATCCCTCTTCACCCGAGTCCGTCGCAGAAACGGTTCCGGAGGAAACCTCATGTCTCGTCTCCTCGACGTCGTCTTCGCGGTCCTGATCGTTCTGGGTGTGGCGACACCGGCGGCGGCGGTGTCGCTGCCGCAGCCGAAAGGCC
>JAAYVT010000213.1 GCA_012517025.1 Phyllobacteriaceae bacterium
ACCCTGCCCAGGGCAAGATCCGCGGCATCACCGACGAATACTTGACCATCGACGGCATCGACGCGTTCTACACCAAGGCCGCCAAGCTCGGGTACCTCTTCGCGCCCTGGCCCGAAGAGGGCAGCTCGCTGAAGCTGCGCGTCGGCCGCAACATGCAGGAGCTGCAGTCGCTGACCACCGCCCTCAGCGAGACCAAGGGCATCGACATCGTCTGGAGCGACATCCCGACCTACAAGGACGTGATGGAGAACGGCGTCGGCCACTATCTGAACGAAGTGCCGGCGGGCACCGAACGTCCGGACATCCGCGCTCTGCCCGGCTTCTGGAAGTACCTGTCGAAGACTTGGTACCGCTGACGTCCGCGCTCCGGGAGGGGGCCTCGCGCCCCCTCCCGGACCGGCGCCGACGCCACGGTCGCGACCCGTCCGACCCCTTTCGGACCTCCGGGTGTGCCATGATCTATTGGATCTGCGTCTGTCTCGTGGTGACGCCGTTGCTCGTCGAGCGGTGGCTCACCGACCGTCGTCGGCGGGCGATCCCGATCCGCATCCACGTCCACGGCACCCGCGGCAAGAGCAGCACCGTCCGTCTCCTCGCCCGGATGCTCTCCGAGCGGGGCGTCGTCGTTCTCGCCAAGACCACCGGCGACGCGCCCGAATACATCCTCCCCGACGGCCGCGTCGAACCGATCCGCCGCCTCGGGCCTCCGCGCATCCTCGAGCACGTCGCCTTGTTGCGCCGCGCCGCCCGCCTGCGGGTCGACGCCGTGGTGGTCGAGGGCATGGCGATCGGTCCGGAGACGGTCTGGCATTCGGAGGAGATCCTCCGGGCGACCCACGCCGTCGTCACCAACACCCGCCCCGATCACGCCGAGACCATGGGCGAGGGCCGGCGCGGCGTGCTGCGCACCCTGAGCCTGATGATGCCGCAACGCGGTGCCTTCTTCACCGGCGACGAGGAGGGCGCCGGCGAGCTGCTCGAGGTCGCCGAACGCAACGAATGCGCCGCCACCGTCGTCGCTTCCCCGACCTCGACGCGACAGCCGTTCCGGCTGGCGGCGACCGTCGCCGAGCGGATCTTCCCGGCGAATCCCGCCACCGGCCTGCCCGACGTCGCCGACGACGAGGGTCCGGACTGGCGGCCGATCGACGGCACCGACGGATCGGTCCGCCTGCTCGATCTCTTCTCGGCGAACGACGTCGAGACCTCGGCGGCATTGTGGGCGGCGCGCCCCTCCGAGCGCGGCCGACTGCGCGTGGCGGTGCTGGCGACCCGTGCCGATCGCCCGCTGCGGACCAAGTCGTTCCTGGTGCGCCTCCTGGTCGATCACGGGTTCCATCGCATTCTGCCGCTCGGCGACCACGCCGGCTGGGTATGGTTGGCGGCCGGCGGCGAGCGCGTCGAGCGCGTCGCACCGTGGAAGAGCCCGGCGGCGATCGTCGCGCGGCTCGTCGCCGAGGCGACGGCGGCGGGCTTCGTCGGCGTCGACTTCGTCGGCCTCGGCAACTGCCACGGCGCGGGCGAGAAGTGGCGCGCCCTTTCGAAGAGGAATTCCGAACATGCTGATTGAAGCCATCGCGCTTTCTCTCGTCTTGGGCTTCGTCCTGTTCGAGATCACCGGGCTCACCGCCGGTGGGCTGATCGCGCCGGGGTATTTCGCCCTGACCTTCGACCAGCCGGCGGTGATCGCCACCTGTCTGGTCACCGCGATCGCCACCGCGGTGATCGTCCGCGGCCTGGGCTTCTTCACCATCCTCTACGGCCGCCGCCGCTTCATCGTCGCCGTGTTGCTGGCCTTCGCCCTGCAGTGGACGTTCACCTCGCTGCTGATGAGCACCGAGATCGGTCACGGACGGCTCGAAGTGGTCGGCTTCGTCATCCCCGGCCTGGTGGCGAGCGAGATCGATCGGCAGGGCGCGGCACCGACGCTGCTCGCGCTGCTGGCCACCTCCGGTCTCGTCTTCCTCGTCCAGAAGCTGCTCCACCTGCTGTGAAGACGGGCACGAGGCCCCCGGCTCCGGCGAGCCGGCGCCTCGAACGACCCGCGCGGAGACCGAAATGGCATGTCTGGCGAAGATCCTCGGTCGTCTGAGGCGCATCTGGGCGGTCGCCTTCCGGAGACGATCGCGTGCGCCGACCGCTCCGGCCCGCCATCTGCGTTTTCTGACCGTGCTCGCCGTCGCGGCGGCCGTCGGGGTCGCCTCGGTGCATTTCGTCCGCGGCCCGTGGGTGCCCGACGAGGATGCCCGGCGCGCCGGCCGCCTGATGCTCGAGGGCCTGCGCGAACTCGGCCGGATGCGCCGCGAGATCGGCGTGCCGATCGACGCGTCGCTCGATCCCAGCGGGTCCGGCCTGATCGGTGTCGACTATTCCGACATCACCACCAGCCTCGGCGATCTCGCCGCCAAGCAGACCTCGCTCTCGCCGGCCTTCGCCGGGCTGGTGGTGAAGTGGCTGAAGGAAGCCGGCGTCCGCCCCGGCGATCGCATCGCCGTCACCTTCTCCGGCTCGTTCCCGGCCCTCAATCTGGCGGTGCTCGGCGCCGCCGAGGCGATGCGGCTCGACGCCTACGTCATCTCCTCGGTCGGAGCGTCGATGTACGGCGCCAACATCTACGGCTTCACCTGGCTCGACATGGAGAAGCGGCTGTTCGACGCCGGCATCCTGCACATCCGCAGCCGCTGGGCCTCCCTCGGCGGCATCATGGACACCCACGGCGGGGTGTTCGAGACCGGCATCGTCGAGGGCGAGGCCGCCATCGCGCGCACCGCCACGCCCTACCTGCGCGAGGGAACCCCGGCGACCGTCGAGCACGACGCCTTGCGCCGCATGGACCTCTACTTCGAAGGCGGTCGCCCGGCGGCCTACGTCAACGTCGGCGGCAACGTCACCGCGATCGGTTGGATCAACGAGACGCACCTGCTCGACAACGGCCTGCTGCGATCCTTCCCCTCGACCGATGCTCCGAAGCGCGGCCTCCTCTTCCGCATGCACGAACGCGGCGTCCCGGTCGTGCATCTGCTCAACATCGAGCGTCTCGCCGCCGCCAACGACCTGCCGATCGCGCCACGCACGCTCGAACTGCAGACCGACTTCGCGGCGGCTCGCGAACTTCATCAACGAAGATTGCTTCTGCTCCTGTCCGCATGGCTCGCGACCGCGGTGGTGGGAACCGCGCTGCGAGCGATCGCATGAGGACGGCTTGAACGAAGGAGGACACGGGTCGTGCGGTCATTCATCGGAACGGTTCGAAACGACGAACAGAGCGACGTCGAACGCCTGCGCATGCTGGAGCGATACGCCGGAGTCGGGATGTGGGATCTCCGTCTCGACGAGCATTGGAGCGAGCCGGACCATCCGTTCCGCTATTCGTCGGAATTTCGCCGCCTGTTGGGGTTCGTCGACGAACGCGACTTCCCGGACCTGATGGTCTCGTGGATCGGCGGCCTGCATCCCGAAGACGTCGAAAGGGTCGTCGCGGCCTTCGACGCGGCACGCCGCGATCGAACCGACGCGACCCGGTACGACGTCTGCTTCCGCTCGCGCTGCCGCGACGGGGTCTTCCGTTGGTTCCGCAGCACCTGCGGCTTCGCCCGCGACCGATCGGGCGAGGCCTCGCGCGCCTGCGGCACCCTGATCGACGTCCACGCGCAGATGGAAGCGGCGATCGCCGCCGAAGCCCGAGCCCGGATCGCCGATCGCTTTCGCACGGCCGCATCCGATCTCGCCGGTTCGCTCGCGCATTCGTCCGAAGAGGTGCGACAACTCGCACGGGCGGTGAAGGCGGCGGCGGAGAACGCCAGCCGGTGCGCGCAGGAGGACGTCACCGCCGCGACCCGAACCACTTCCGAAGTCGAGACGGTGGCCGCGGCGACCGAAGAACTCACCGCGTCGGTGACCGAAATCAGCCGACGGATCGACGAGGCTGCCCAGATCTCGACCGACGCGTCGCGACGGATGGTGGAGGCCCGAGACCTCGTCGACGGGCTCGCCGCGGCGGTCGGCCGGATCGGCGACGTGGTGAACCTGATCAAGGCGATCGCCGGTCAGACCAACCTCCTCGCCCTGAACGCCACGATCGAAGCGGCGCGGGCCGGCAGTGCCGGCAAGGGATTCGCCGTCGTCGCCGTCGAGGTGAAGACGCTCGCCGCCCAGACCGCGCGGGCGACCGAAGAGATCGCGGACAACATCTCCGCGGTGCAGGCCGAGACCGCGCGGACCGTCCGCGCGATCGGCGACGTCGGGACGATCACCGAACGGGTGCGGGCGATCTCCGCCGAAATCGCCGGCGCCGTCGAAGAACAGGCCGCCGCCACCCGTGAGATCGGCCGGAGCATCGTCGAAGCCGCCGCAGAAGCCCGCAGCGTCACCCAGAACGCCGAACTGGTCGCTCTATCGAACGCGACCGTCGAAAGCTCCGCCGAGGAAATGCTCGATCATTCGAACGGCATGACCGTCGTGGCCGAGGAAATGCGCGCCCTCGTCTTCGAATTCGTCGAAAAACTCTGAGGATACGGTCGCATGCCAGCACAAGAACGACGTGCGACCGGCGAAAGTGTCGCGCCTCCGGCGCTGGTCGCGGTCCCCCGAGTGATGGATGATCCTGCCGTCCGCTCGACGGCCTGCGCCGAAGACGGTTCGCCGGCGGGGCGAACGTCGTCGCGACGATCGGGATGGGCCGACCTGCCCTATCACGAGTTCGGAAGACCGATGTTCTGGCGCCACTTCGCTCGCCTCGTCCGGAAGAACGCTCTGCTCTTCCTCCTCGTTCCGCTGACCTGCGGGCTCGGCGCGACGTTGATCGCCTATTATCAGTTCATCTCGTCGGACAAGACGCTCAACTCCTACTACGGCTACAAGCAGAGCATCACCGCCAGCCTGGGCGCCTACGCGCCCTACGCCTTCATGGAAAAGGGCGGGATGCTGGACGGCTACATCATTCAGCTCACCCGCGCGATCGGCCGCGAGACGCGGGTCCGCATCGACGTCGTCAGCCGCAAGCTCGACGACACCCAGGAGGCGGCGATCATTCGCGACGTCGACGTCGTCCTGTGCATGGTCAAGACGCCCCGCGCCAAGCAGGCCTTCGACTTCACCAAACCCTACGCCGTCAACGCGCTGACGTTGATCAAGCGCAAGAGCGCGCCGGCGCCGGTCGACTATCACGCCGAGCTCGAGAAGGGGCGCTTCGTCTTCAACGCCGACGGCGTCTATCACGATCTCTACGGCGCCGATCTCAAGAACGTCGGCTCCGCCCCGACCGCCGAGGACGCCCTCCGTCTGATCGACGAAGGCGCCTACGACTACACCATCCTCGAAAACTACATCGCCCAGCGCGTCCTCGGGATGCTCAACCTCGACAACGTCGAAATCGTCGGGGAGACCAACGAGCTGGTCGAATACGCCTTCGCCGTTCGCAAGACCAAGCCGGACCTCTTCCGCATCTTCGCCAACGGACTGCACGCGCTGCAGGATTCCGGCGAATTCGACAAGATTCAGTCGCGCTGGGTGGAAGAGCGGTTCCTGATCTCGAAGTCCGCGCGCAACACGATCCTGACCTCGATCATGATCGGCGCCGGCATATCGCTGGCGGTGTTGGTGCTGTTCTTCCTGTGGACCAGCATGTTGCAGGAGGAGATCGGCCTCCGGACGGCCGAGCTGTCGTCGGAGATCGACGTGCGCAAGCGCACCGAGGCGCAGCTCCTGGCCAATCAGGCGCAACTCATTCAGGCCGACAAGCTCGCCGCGATCGGCACCCTGGCCTCCGGCATCGCGCACGAGATCAACAATCCCAACGGGTTGTTGTCGATGAACATCTCGTTCCTGAAGCGCCTCTCCGGCGATTTCATGCAGACGCTCGAAGATCACCGGATCGAACCGGACACGCCGCTCGCCGGCATCCCCTACGGGGCACTGCGCGCCCACCTGCCCGCGCTGCTCGCCGACATGGAGGGCGCCTCCACCCGCATCGGCGAGATCGTCGACGATCTCAAGGACTTCGCGCGCCCGGACAGCACCCGCTGGGGCGCCGCCTTCTCGATCGACGACCCGACGCGGACCGCGCTGCGCTTGCTCGAGCACACCATCCGCAAGGCGACCGACCACCTCGAGGTCGATCTCGCCGCCGAAACGCCGAAGATCTCCGGCAGCCCGCAGAAGATCGAGCAGGTCCTGATCAATCTCATCGTCAACGCCTGTCAGGCACTGCAACGGCGCGATCGCGGCCTGTTCATCTCGACCCGCTGGGAGGCGGACACCGACGAGATCGTCTTCGTCATCCGCGACGAAGGCTGCGGCATCCCGGAAGAGAACCTGCCGCTGTTGCGCGATCCCTTCTTCACCACCAAGCGGGAGAGCGGCGGCACCGGGCTCGGCCTCTCGATCAGCGACACCATCGTCAAGGCGCACGGCGGATCGATGACGATCGACTCCGCCCTGGGAGTGGGAACGACCGTCACGTTGCGCCTACCGGTCGAAAAACGAAAAGAAAACCATGAAAAAGAATCCTGAGTTCTCCCTGCTGCTCGTCGACGACGAAGAATCCTGGCTGCGCACCCTGTCGCTGTCGCTGCTCAGCGCCGCCGCCATCGACAACGTCCAGACCTGCCGCGACGGCCGCAAGGTGATGAGCATCCTCGAGAAGGAGGACGTCGGCCTCGTCCTCCTCGACCTCACCATGCCCAATCTGCAGGGCGAGGAGATCCTGCAGGAAATCCGCGCCCGACATCCCGACATCAAGGTCATCATCATCACCGGGCGCAACGACGTCGACGCCGTCGTGCAGTGCATGAAGAACGGCGCGTTCGACTACTTCATCAAGATCTGGGGCGAGGATCGCCTGATCACCGGCATCCGCCACGCCGTACAGATCGTCGAGCTCGAGCGCCAGAACCGGCGCTCCGGCGAGCGGCTGCTCGAACGCGAGCTCGACCACCCGGAAGCCTTCGCGTCGATCGTCACCGCGAGCGACGCGATGGGGCGGATCTTCCGCTACATCGAGGCGATCGCCGCCAGCCGCGAGCCGGTCATCGTCACCGGCGAAAGCGGCGTCGGCAAGGAGGAGATCGCCCGCGCCATCCACAACGTCGGCGGACGCGGCGAGCTGGTCGGCGTCAACATGGCCGGCCTCAACGACTCGATGCTCGAGGACACCCTGTTCGGGCACAAACGCGGCGCCTTCACCAACGCTCAAGACGAGCGCGGCGGGCTCGTGGTACGGGCTCGCGACGGCACCTTGTTCCTCGACGAGATCGGCGAGATGAGCAACCCGTCCCAGGCCAAACTGCTGCGGTTCATCCAGGAGGGCGAGTATTACCCGATCGGCAGCGACGTCCCGAAGAAGCTGTCCTGCCGGGTGGTCGTCGCCACCAACCGCGACCTCGAGGCCGGATTGAAGGACGGCAGCTTCCGCCGCGACTTGTTCTATCGCTTCGCCCACCGGATCCACATCCCGCCGCTGCGCGAGCGGCGCGAAGACGTTCCTCTCCTCGTCGCTCACTTCCTCCGCCGCTCCGCCGAGGTCTTCCACCGCAAGCCGCAGACGGTCTCGCCGGCCGCCATGCTGATGCTGTCGCGCTACGGCTGGCCGGGCAACGTCCGCGAATTGCAGAAGACGATCCTGCACACCGCCAGCCTGGCGACCGACGTCCTCGACGTCGACGACTTCCTGCCGATGCTCGACGTCGAGGCGATTCCCGACCGCAACGCCCCCGGCGCCGAAGATCTGCTCGATCTGCTGCTGCGGCTGGAGGAGATGCCGTCCTTCGCCGAGATGAAGCAGATCATGACCAACGCCGCACTGATTCGCAGCGGCGGCCGCCAGACCGCCGCCGCCAAGATCCTCGGGATCTCGCAGCCGGCGCTGAGCAAGCGCCTGAAGGCCGAACGCGCCGAGGACTGACCCCGCGCGCCGGCGAATAGCCGCCGCCCGCAACTCCTTTCGCAGGACCGATTTCCGCGCCGCGAGACCCTCGCGGCGCAGGGATCGGCGCGGCCCGCCGCGCCGCTCGGCGAAAAGGTCGAAACCGCATCGAAAAGAAGGAGATAAAATGTCGCGTGACGGGTTCGTTTCCGATGCGAGACATCGCCTGCCGATCGGAAGCAGAAGCCGCCACGTCCCCGTCGCATTGTGTCGACATGGGGCGGCAAAGAGCGATCGAGCCGACGCAGAGCCTCGAAAGCGAACTTCGTTCGCCCCGCCACCGTTCGTTTCCAAGACGAGCTCACGAAGAAGGACCGGCGTCGTCGTTGCAGCGCGCCAGTGCGTTTCAATGCGTTCGACGACATGTCCGAAAGAGGCGAGAATCAGGGAAAGCAACCGATGAAGAAGATCTCCTGTTGTGCGGGGGCGCTCGTCTCCCTGCTCCTGTCGACCGCTTCCGGCTTCGCCGGATCGGAACTCTTTCCGGGCATCACGACCGGCATTCCGCTCGGACCGCCGCTGCCGGAAGGCCTCTACATGATCTCCATCCCGACCTACGGCACCCGGACGACGTCGCCGAACGTCGACCTGTTCGCCGCAGCGCCGGCCTGGATCATCTGGTCGACTCCGTGGACGATCGCCGGCGGCCGTCTGGTCTTCGACACCGTCACGCCCTACGTCGATCTGTCGGTCCGCAACGGCCCGCACTTCTCCGGCTTCGGCAACACCCTCGTCGAGGGTCAGTTGAAGTGGGACCTCGGCAACGGCTTCTTCGGCGGCTTCCAGGCCGGCGCCCATCTGCCGGTGAAGTCCGACGTCGGCTACGACTGGGCGGCGTTCCAGGGTGCCGTCGCCGTGTCCTATCTGAAGGACGGCTGGGATCTGTCCGCCGCCGCCGCCTACGGCACCGGCCACTCCGGTCTGACCGGCGGTCCGCAGTGGGCGAACCTCGACCTCACCGCCACCAAGAAGTTCGGCAAGTTCGAGGTCGGCGCCGTCGCCTTCGCCTCGACCGACCTGTCGTCGCCCTACGCCGGCTATGCGCAGCAGAGCCAGGTCGCGGTCGGCGCCCTCGTCGGCTACGACTTCGGGCCGATGAACGTCCAGATGAAGCTCACCACCGACGTCGCCGAACACAACTACGGCGGCCGCGACACCCGTGCCTGGGCCAACATCGTGATCCCGCTGTGGAACCCGAAGGCGCCGGACAAGCCGGTCGTCGCCAAGAACTGACCGCCGCGCGGGGGAGGAAGCGATCCTCCCTCCCCCTCCGGCAAGATGCCGCTGCGACAGTTTGAGATTGGATTTTTCGTGGGCGCGGAGATCCAATCCACAGATGAAAGGGGTTTGTCGACGTCGTTCGGAGGATGATCGACGACAAATGCTTCAACAGGCGTTGCTCCACGACACGCAAGGGCGCCCGATCGGACGAGAACAACGGACCCATTCGGCCGATTGGGACGAAGTCCGGGACTTCTGCAACCGCGTCTACATGCCCTTCCGCGTGATTCCGGTGATCCCCCGGTCGCTTCCCGACGCCGTGATGCATTCCGCCGAGGTCGGACGCATCACCGTGACGCGGTTCTCCTACGGCGTGCCGGTGCGGCTCGATCGCTTCGACCCGGGAGCCGGGAAGATCCTGGTGCTGACCACCCTCGCCGGCCGACTTCGCCACGCCACCGACGGCCCCGAGGATGTCTACACCACCGCCGGCGACAGCTTCGTCGTCGACTGCAGTCGCGTCGAACATCGCCTCGAAGGCGACCCCGACCATCTCCAGCTCAATCTCACCGTCCCGCACGAGCTCCTCGAGGAGACGTCGCGACGGTGGCTCGGCGTCGTGCCCGACGATCGCCTGTGGCGTTGCCGATGGAAGTTCGGCGGCACCGGGTCGGCGTGGGCGGCGCTGCTGCACTACATGGCAAGATCGATCGCCGAGGCCCCCGATCGCGTCCGCACCGATCGGATCGGCGCCCATCTCGAGGAGATGATCTGCTGCCACCTCCTGCGCTCTTGGGCGGAGGGTGCCGGCGTCCGTCTCGACGGCGGCTGCGCCGGAGCGGCGCCCCGCTACGTCCGCGCCGCCGAAGCCTTCATGCGCACCCACGCCGTCGAGGCCCCGACCATCGGCGAGGTGGCGGAAGCGGTCGGCGTCAGCGCCCGCACCCTGTCGGGGGGCTTCCGCCGGTTTCGCGACATGACGCCGCGTGACTTCTTGCGGGAACAACGCCTGCTCGGCGTCCGCGACGCCCTGGCGCGCGCCGCCCCGCGAGAGACCGTCGCCGCCGTCGCCAGCCGCTGGGGTTACGTCAACTTCGGCATCTTCGCCGACGCCTATCGGCGACGCTTCGGCGAACGCCCCTCCGACACCCTGACCGCGACCGCGAAGAGGTGAGGGACCGCCGTGCCGGACGGCGTCACGGCGTCAGCACGCGGATTTCGCGCCCCAGCAGCGTCTCGAGACGCGCCGCCAGACGGCCGACGTAGGCGTCGAAGCTGAAGGCGCGATCGACCAGCGCGCTCGCCGCCGCGATCTTGGTGCGTCGCGACGCCGCGTCCCGGCGGACCGTGCGCAGCGCCTCCACCGCCGCCTCGAAGTCCGGATCGGCCCACAGCTGCGTCGCCGTGGCGCGCGGATATTGCCCGTGTTCGATCGGAATCAGCCGGTAGGGAATCGAATAGGCGGTCGCCTC
>JAAYVT010000214.1 GCA_012517025.1 Phyllobacteriaceae bacterium
CAACAACGCCGGCTACACCTGGGACAGTCTGATCGGAAAGATGTCCGACGCCCAGTTCGACGCGATGATCGACGTCCATCTGAAGGCGCCGTTCCGCATCCTGCGCGCCGCCTCGGAGCCGATCCGTATCCGCGCCGCGAAAGAAGCCGCCGAGGGCCGCGAGGTGTTCCGCAAGGTGGTCAACATCTCGTCGGTCGCCGGAACCGGCGGCAACGTCGGCCAAGCCAACTATTCCTCGGCGAAGTCGGGCGTCATCGGCCTCACCAAGTCGCTCGCCAAGGAGTGGGGACGCTTCAAGGTCAACGTCAACTGCGTCGCCTTCGGCCTGATCGAGACCCGTCTCACCGAGGCGACCGAGGTCAAGAAGACGATTTCGGTCGCGGGCAACGAGGTCGCCGTCGGCATGCCGACGAAGATCGTCGAGAGCTTCGAAAAGCTGATCCCGCTCGGCCGCGCCGGCCGTCCGGAGGAGGCGGCCGACGGCGTCTATCTCTTCTGCGCCCCGGAATCGAACTACGTCAGCGGTCAGGTCCTGATCGTCGGCGGCGGCCTCTCCTTCTGAGGACACGACCATGACCGATCGTCCGATCTGGTGGACCGAGGAACTCGGCATCCTCGAGGACAGCCTCATCCGCTTCTTCGAGACCGAATATCTGCCTTTCGAGGCGGAGTGGGAGGCGGCGCACGCGGTGCAGCGCGCCTTCTGGGAGAAGGCCGGCGAGGCCGGCATCCTCGGCATCTCGCTGCCGGAGGAATTCGGCGGCGTCGGCGGCTCGATCCATCACGACGCGGTGCTGTTCGACGTGCTCGGCCGGCTCGGCATCACCGGCTTCGGCATCCACGTCCATCTGATCGCCGCCCATTACGTGCTCACCTACGGCAGCGCGGCGCAGAAGGCGGCGTGGCTGCCGAAACTCGCCTCCGGCGAATGGATCGGCGCCATCGCCATGACCGAGCCCGGCACCGGCTCCGATCTCAAGGCGGTGAAGACCAAGGCGGTCCGCGACGGCGACGATCTCCTCCTCTCCGGCTCGAAGATCTTCATCTCCAACGGCATCAACGCGAACTTCATCGTCGTCGTCGCCAAGACCGGCGGCGAAGGCGCCAAGGGCGTTTCGTTGATCGGCTTTCCGACCGACGGGGTCGGCGGGTTCCGGCGCGGCCGCAACCTCGAGAAGATCGGCCAGAAGGCGCAGGACACCGCCGAACTGTTCTTCGACGGCGCCCGCGTGCCGGCCGAAAACCTCATCGGCGGCGAGCCGGGGCGCGGCTTCCAGCAGTTGATGGAACAGCTCCCCTACGAGCGGCTGATGCTGGCGATCGGGGCGATCGGCTTCATCGACCGGGCCATCGATCTGGCCCGGACCTACACCAAGGAGCGTCAAGCCTTCGGCCAGCCGATCGGCAAATTCCAGAACACCGCCTTCCGCCTCGCCGAGATGGCGACCGAGGCGCGCATCGGCCGCGTCTTCGTCGAGGACTGCGTCGCCAAGTTCGCGGCCGGCCGGCTCGACGTGCCGACCGTGTCGATGGCGAAGTGGTGGACGACCGAGAAGCAATGCGAGATCGTCGACGCCTGCCTGCAGATGTTCGGCGGTTACGGCTACATGCTCGAATATCCGATCGCCCGCCTGTGGGCGGACAGCCGCGTCCAGAAGATCTACGGCGGCACCAACGAGATCATGAAGGAACTGATTTCCCGCAGTCTGTGACGGAGCGCCGCGAAACGAAGCGCCCGCCTCGCAAGAAACGACCTTTGAGGAGGAAACCCATGTCCGAGATCTCGATCTCCGAGACCCCGACGGCGATCTCCGCGATCGCCCGACGCGACACCATCGCCGACGCCTTCCGCCGCTCCGTCCACCGCAACGGCGCGCGCACCGCGCTGATCTTCGGCGAGCGGATCTGGAGCTTCACCGCCCTCGACGCGGCGGTCGACCGGCTCGCCTGCCGGCTGATCGCGAGCGGCCTCGGGCGCGGCGACCGGGTCGGCGCCTACGGCCGCAACTCCGACGCCTATCTGATCCTGTGGCTCGCCTGCGCCCGCGCCGGCCTCGTCCACGTGCCGATCAACTACGCGCTGGTCGGCCGCGAGCTGCGCTACATCGTCGAGCAATCCGGCGCCCGCGGGCTGATCGTCGACCCGAGCCTCCTGCCCAAGGTGCACGAGGCGCTCGACGGGGTCGTCGACTTCGCCCTCTTCGGCACCTTCCATGGTGGCGACGGCTTCGACGTGCTGAGCCTCGCCGGCGACGAGAGCCTACCGGTGCTACCGGTGGAGGGACCGGCGTCGGACGAGG
This sequence comes from Phyllobacteriaceae bacterium, assembly GCA_012517025.1. Taxonomy (GTDB): domain Bacteria; phylum Pseudomonadota; class Alphaproteobacteria; order Rhizobiales; family Ancalomicrobiaceae; genus Pinisolibacter. The sequence continues at coordinate 2,301 of JAAYVT010000214.1, forward strand.
ACGTCGCCCAACTCCTCTACACCTCCGGCACCACCGCCTCGCCGAAGGGCGCGATGATGACGCATCGCGGTCTGCTCGCCGAATATCAGAGCTGCATCCATGAGCTCGACCTCGACCGCGACGACCGGGCCCTCGCCGCGCTGCCGCTCTATCATTCGGCGCAGATGCACGTCTTCACCATGCCGCAGCTGTTGCTCGGCGCCACCACGGTGCTGATCGAGGCGCCGCTGCCCGAGCTCTGCCTGCGGTTGATCGAGGCGCACCGCATCACCTCGTTCTTCGCCCCGCCGACGGTGTGGATCTCGCTCCTGCGCGCGCCCGACTTCGACGCCCGCGATCTCTCCTCGCTGAAGAACGTCTATTACGGCGCCTCGATCATGCCGGTGCCGGTGCTGCAGGAACTGCGGGCGCGGCTCCCCGGCATCCGCCCCTACAATTGCTACGGCCAGAGCGAGATCGGGCCGCTCGCCACCGTGCTGCGGCCGGAGGAACACGACGCCCGCCCGGCCTCGGCGGGACGACCGGTGCTCAACGTCATGACCCGCGTCGTCGATCCCGACATGAACGACGTGCCGCCCGGCGTCCAGGGCGAGATCGTCCATCGCTCACCGCAACTGATGGTCGGCTATTGGGGCAAGCCGGAGGAGACGGCCGAGGCCTTCGCCGGCGATTGGTTCCATTCCGGCGACGTCGGCGTGGTCGACGCCGAGGGCTTCCTCACCATCGTCGATCGCTTGAAGGACGTCATCAAGACCGGCGGCACCATCGTGGCGAGCCGCGAGGTCGAAGAGGCGCTGTTCACCCACCCGGCGGTGTCGGAAGTCGCGGTCATCGGCCTGCCGGACCCCAAGTGGATCGAGGCGGTGACCGCCGTCGTGGTGTTGAAGAGCGGCGAGACGACGGAGGAAGCGGAGCTGATCGCACACGCCCGCGATCTCCTGGCGCCGTTCAAGCTGCCGAAGAAGGTGCTCTTCCGCACCGATCTGCCGCGCAACACCGCCGGAAAGCTGTTGAAGCGCGAGCTGCGCGACGTCTACGGCGAGAGCGGCGGGGCGGGCGGGTGACGCCGCTCCGTCAGCTCAGTTCAGCACGGCGGCGGCGATCAGGCGTCGGGTGTAGTCGGCGACGGGGGCGCGGAACACCTCGTCGCGCGGCCCCGCCTCGACCACCCGGCCGTCCTTCATGACGAGCACGGCGTCGGCCATCGCCCGCACCACCGCGAGGTCGTGCGAGATGAAGAGATAACCGAGGCCCTTCTCCGCCTGCATCCGGCGCAGCAGCTCGACGATCGACTTCTGCACCGAGCGGTCGAGCGCCGAGGTCGGCTCGTCGAGCACCACCAGCTTCGGCGCCAGGATCATGGCGCGGGCGATGGCGATGCGCTGACGCTGGCCGCCGGAGAATTCGTGCGGATAGCGGTTGCGCGCCGCCGGGTCGAGCTCGACCTCGGTCAGCGCTTCGGCGGCGCGGCGGTCGCGATCGGCGCGCGTCAGGTCGGGGCGGTGGACGAGCAGGCCCTCGGTGACGATCTCGCCGACGGTCAGGCGCGGCGACAGCGAACCGAACGGGTCCTGGAAGACCAGCTGCATCGACTTGCGCAACGGCCGCATCGCGTCGCGATCGAGCGGCAGCAGCGCCCGATCCTCGAACCGCACCGAGCCGGACGCCGGCAGCAGACGCAGCAGCGCCCGGCCGAGGGTCGACTTGCCCGACCCCGATTCGCCGACCACCCCGATGGTCTCGCCCCGGCGCAGGGTCAGCGAGACGCGGTCGACGGCGCGGAACACCGGCTTCGGCCGCAGGAACGGCGCCGGCAGGGCGAAGTCGACGGTGACGTCGGTGGCTTCGAGCAACACCGGCGCGTCGGCGGCGAGCGGCGCCTTGAGGCCGTGCGGCTCGGCGGCGAGCAGCATGCGGGTGTAGTCGGCGCGCGGCCGGGCGAACACCTCCTCGACCTCGCCGAGCTCGACGATCTCGCCCGCCCGCATCACCGCCACCCGGTCGGCGATGCGGCGGACGAGGCCGAGGTCGTGGGTGATGAACACCAGCCCCATCCCCATTTCGCGCTTCAACTCGGCCATCAGCGCCAGAATCTCGGCCTGGATGGTGACGTCGAGGGCGGTGGTGGGCTCGTCGGCGACGAGCAGATCCGGCTTCATGGCGAGCGCCATGGCGATCATCACCCGCTGCCGCTGGCCGCCGGAGAGTTCGTGCGGGAAGGCGCCGATCCGCCGTTCCGGCTCAGGGATGCGCACCAGCGTCAGCAGCTCTATCGCCCGCGCGCGCGCCGCCCGTCGCGACAGCCCGCCGTGATGGCGCAGCGGCAGGGCGATCTGATCGCCGATCCGCACCAGCGGATCGAGCGAGGTCATCGGCTCCTGGAAGATCATGGTGATGCGCGATCCGCGCACCCGATCGAGCACCGCCGCGCCGGCACCGAGCAGTTCCTGGCCGCGGAAGCGGACCGAACCGGCGGCCGCACCGTTGCTCGCCAGGAGCCCCATCGTCGCCATCATGGTCTGGCTCTTGCCGGAGCCGCTTTCGCCGACGATCGCCAGGGTCTCGCCGGCACGGACGTCGAGGTCGATGCCCCGCACCGCTTCGACCGCGCCGGTCGGCGTGCGGAAGGAGACCGTGAGCCCCCGAATGCGCAGCAACGGGTCTTCGCCGTGATCCGTCATCTCAACGATCCTTCGGGTCGAGGGCGTCGCGCAGTCCGTCGCCGAGGAAGTTCAGCGCGAACAGCGTCGAGGTGAGGAACATCGCCGGGAAGATCAGCAGATAGGCGAGGTCGCGGTTGTTGTTGGCGCCCTCGGAGATCAGGACGCCCCAGGAGGTCATCGGCTCCTGCACGCCGAGGCCGAGGAAGGACAGGAAGCTCTCGAGCAGGATCACCTTGGGCACCAGCAGCGTGACGTAGACGACCACCGGGCCGAGCGTGTTGGGCACGACGTGGCGGCGGATCAGCGCCGCGGTGGTGACGCCGAGCGCCTCCGCCGCCTGGACGTATTCCTGGCGTTTGATCACCAGCGTCTGGCCCCGGACGATCCGCGCCATGTCGAGCCATTCGATCGCTCCGACCGCGACGAACATCAGCACGAAGTTGCGCCCGAAGAACACCACCAGCAGGATGACGAAGAAGATGAACGGCAGCGCGTAGAGAACGTCGACGATGCGCATCATCACCATGTCGACGCGTCCGCCGAGGAACCCCGCCGTCGCCCCCCACGACACGCCGATCAGCAGCGCCACCCCGGAGGCGAGCAGCCCGATCAAGATCGAGATGCGCCCACCGATCAGCACCCGGGTCAGCAGATCGCGGCCGTTGCCGTCGGTGCCGAACCAGAAGTGCAGCCGCTCGACCTCGCCGACCAGCCGCAGCGTCTTCGGATCGCCCTCGGTGGGGACGACGCGGAAGCTCCGCAACCCGTCGGCGCGAGCGAAGTAGTCGGCGATGCGCGGATCGATCGGCCTGGCGGACGACAGCGCGAGCGAGACCCGGCCCGCCGTCATCTCGAACCCGTCGACCTCGGCGCGGAAGCGGCGGGCGATGCGGCCGGCGGTCTCGCGCACCTCCGCCGCGCTCGGCCGAGCCTCGAGGCTGGGGCCGACGCGGACGTAGTCGGAATAGACCTTGTCGAAGGGATGGCCGGTGAACGACGGTCCGACGAAGCAGACCACCGTCATCACCGCCAGGAAGATCATCGAGGCGACGGCGGCGCGGTTGGAGAGGAGACGCGTCAGCGCGTCGTCGAGGAGCGAGCGTCCCTTGACCTCGGCCATCGGCTCACTCCACCCGGACGCGCGGATCGAGGAGCGAATAGACGATGTCCACGATCAGGTTGAAGAAGATGACGAAGACCGAGATCAGGATGACGGTGCCCATCACCAGCGTGTAGTCGCGCGACAGCGCCCCCTCGACGAAATAGCGGCCGACGCCGGGGATGCCGAAGATGCGTTCCACCACCACCGATCCGGTCATCAGGTTGGCCGCCGCCGGGCCGAGATAGGAGACGACCGGCAGCAGCGCGCCGCGCAACGCGTGCAGCGTCACGATCCGCCCGGGCAGGCCCAGCGCCCGCAGCGTGCGGATGTGGTTGGCACGCAGCGCCTCGATCAGCGAGGCTCGGGTGAGGCGGGCGATCACCGCCATCTGCGGCAGGGCGAGGGTGACGACCGGCAGGATCCGGTTGGGCAGCGCGCCGTTGTTCCATCCCCCCGCCGGCAGCCAGGAGAGCCCGAGCGCGAAGACCAGGGTCAAGAGCGGGCCGACCACGAAGTTCGGAATGGTGACGCCGACCGTCGCCACGCCCATCACCGCGTGATCGAGGCCGTGGTTCTGGCGCAGCGCCGCGACGGTGCCGAGGGCGATGCCGAAGACCAGAGCGAGGACCAGCGCCGCCGCGCCGTTCTCCATCGACACCGGCAGCGACACCGCGAACAACTGCGCGACGGTGAAGTCCTTGAAGAAGAACGACGGCCCCATGTCGCCGTGGGCGAGGTTCTTCAGGAACAGCCAATATTGCATCCACAGCGGCTGATCGAGTTGATAGATCCGCTTCAGATTTTCGAGGATGCGGGCGTCGATGTGGCTCTCGCCGTCGAACGGGCCGCCGGGGGCCACCCGGATCAGGAAGAACGACACCGTGACCACGACGAAGATCGTCGGCAAGGCGGTCAGGAGCCGGCGGAGCGTGAAGGACATCATGGCCGTCGGACCTCGTGCGCGGCGGGCACCGGCTCCTCGCGCCGGTCACCCGACGAGACGGAGCGCGAGCGGGCCGATCGGCGCACCGATCGGCCCGTGCGAGAGTGCGGGTCTCACTCCACCCAGAGGAACCGCGAGGGATGATAGTCGAGGGTGTTGGACTCCCAGCCCCTCACCTTCGCGGCCACCAGCTGTTTCGACATGTAGGTCATGAGCACGAGATAGGGCTCGTCGGTCATGAGGATCTTCTCGGCGTCGTGGAGGATCGCGGAGCGCTTGGCCGGATCGCTCTCCGAGGCGGCGCGAGCCATCAACCCGTCGTAGGTCGGATTGGAATACTGCGCATAGTTGAGCGACTTGGTCGCGGTCTCGCCGAGGAACAGGAAGTTCTGGGCGTCGTTGTAGTCGGCGATCCAGCCGGCGCGGGCGACGTCGAAGGGCTGATGCTCGCGCAGATAGGCGTAGTGGGTCTTGACGTCGGTGTTGACGAGGCTGACCTCGACGTTCAGCGGTTTCCACATGTCGGCGAGCGCCACCGAGGTCTTCTTGTGGTTCTCGGAGGTGTTGTAGCGGATCTCGAGCTTCAGCGTCTTGCCGCCGGGACCGAAGCCGGCCGCCTTCATCAGCGCCACCGCCTTGTCCTCGCGCTCGGCCGGCGACAGATCCTTGGCCGGCCACCACGACGGCGCGCCGTAGGTACCGGTCCCCTCCGGCACCATCGAATAGCCGGGCAGCATCGTCCCGCCCCAGATTTCCTCGGCGAGGAATTCGCGATCGACCATCAGCGACAGCGCCTGACGCACGCGAACGTCGTCGAACGGCGGCTTCTTGGTGTTGAACACGAAGTAGTAGGTGCCGAGATAGGGCGCCGGCCGGAACTCGTCCTTCATGTTCTGGCGAATGTACTTGATCTGATCTGTCGGCACTTCGTCGTTCATGTCGAGTTCGCCGGCCTGGAAGCGGCGCAGCGCGGCGGCGCGGTCCTCGGTCGGCAGATAGACGACTTTGTCGAGCTTGATTTTGGCTGCGTCGTAATGGGCGGCGTTGCGGACGATCGTGATGTGATCGTGCGGTACGTTCTCGGCGAGACGGAAGGCGCCGTTGGAGACGAAGTTCTCCGGCTTGACCCAATCCTTGCCGAACTTTTCCACCACCTTCTCGTCCACCGGGAACGACGACTGGTGCGCCAACAGCTCGATGAAATAAGGCGTCGGGCCGGAGAGCGTGAACTTCAGCGTGTGGGCGTCGACCGCCGTGACGCCGAGCTTCTCCGGCGGCGCCTTGCCCTTGTTGACGTCCTCGGCGTTCGCGATGACGTAGAGCATGTTGGCGTATTGCGAGCCCGTTTCCGGGTTCATCATCCGGCGATAGGAATAGACGAAGTCGCCGGCGGTGACCGGGTCACCGTTCGACCACTTGGCGTCGGGCCTCAACTGGAAAGTCCAGGTCAAACCGTCGGCCGAAGTCGACCAACTGGTCGCCACGTCGGGCAGGATCTTGGCGGAGGCGGAATGAATGACCAGCCCCTCGAACAGATCGCGCAGGATGTTGCCCTCGTAGACCGAGGACGTCTTCTGCGGATCGAGGGTCTCGGGATCGCCGGAATTGCCGCGGTGAAGCACCATCTCGGCCGAGGCGGCGGTCGCCCCCGACGCGAGAATCGTGGCCAACGCCAGAGCCTTGATCGAATTCGCGAAGCGCATGTGGTCGCCCCTCTTCGAACGGGGAAGGGGCGGAGGTTCGACGACCGAGCCTTCACGCGCCTCGTCCGCCGTCGGACCCTATCGGCCACCTCGACCCTGTCAAGTCAGGGGGAGACCGACGGCCGGTTCGACCGGCGCGCCGGAGAGCGGAAGCATGATGATTTTCATTCATTTTTCGAGTGACATCGTTTCATTTCACTCATGCGGCGTCGAGGGGCATAGTCCCTCCATCGGATCGAACACACGATCACACGAAAGGAACGCCACCATGAAGACCATCGCTCTCTCGCTCGCCTCGCTCGTTCTCGTCGCTTCCGCCGGCCTCGCCGCCGCCGAGCCGGTCGACGCCCGCACCCAGATCGTGCGCCCCGGCGTCGCAGTCGCCGCTCCGGTCGTCGAGGGCCGTCAGGCCGCGCAGGTCGCCCCGACCGCCGGCGTGCTCTCCCCGGTCGACGCCTACCTGATCGGCCGCAACACCGACAACGACCGCTGATCCATCGCGCCGGGGCTCCGGCCCCGGCCCGCGCCGTCCGTTCCCTTCCCCCTTATTTCCCTTCCCTCTTCCGCCCATCAGACGCGGGATCGCCGACCCCGGTTCCGCACAGGAGATTCACGTCATGAAGTCCTTCGCCCTCTCCCTCGCCTCGCTGCTCCTCGTCGC
>JAAYVT010000215.1 GCA_012517025.1 Phyllobacteriaceae bacterium
CCCGGAGCCGAGCCCCCGCGCGAAGGGTCCCCCCAACGCGCGGTGCCCACCTCGGAGCGGAGATCTCCGAGGTGGGCGCACCGTCGAACCGCAGCAACGAGGAGCCACGTCCATGTCACGCACAGCACTCGTCGACACGATCCGCAGCTTCGTCGGGATCGACACCACCATCGTCGCCGACGACGAGGTCCGACCGACCGTCCTGCGCTTCCACCGCGACGATCGCGTCTCCGATTGTCTGATCCGCGAGGCGATCGAAAAGGCACGGCACCACTTCCCGGAGGAGACCAGCGTCCTACGTGACGTCTTCGTCGACTTCCGCGACGGCCTCGGCGACACCCGCCGCCGGGTCGAGGTGTGAGACCCGACCCCGAACCCACCGACCGCCGGCGTCGACGCCGGACGACCGATCGGCCTTCGACCGCCCGGCGGAGGCCGATCGGGAGGAGAAGGACATGACCACCGACCACGAGACCGACCGTCACCCGAGGCGCCCGATCGACGACGCCGAACCCGGCTACCTGCCGCCGTTCTGGTTCGTGGTGCTGATCGTCTGCCTCGTCCTGGCCATTCTCGCCACGTTCCTGTGAGGAGACGCCGTTTGACGATTCCCTCGATGCTCGCCCGTCCCCACGAGCCTCCCCGGGCGGACCTCTCCGCCGAGCGCACGGCGCTGTTCCTCGACCTCGACGGCACGCTGATCGACATCGCCGCGACCGCCGAATCGGTCGAGGTGCCGCGCTCGCTCGCCGGGTTGCTCGAGGACCTCTCCGACGCTCTCGACGGGGCGCTGGCGATCCTGACCGGACGGCCGATCGCCGACGTCGATCGCCTGCTGGCGCCGTCGCGCTTCGTCGCCGCCGGCATCCACGGGGCGGAATACCGCACCAGCCCCGACGACGGCGTGCGCCACGCGGCGCTGCCGCTCGCCGACGCCTTCGTCGCCCGCCTGAAGGGGCTGGAGACGCGGTTTCCGGGCGTGCGGGTCGAGGACAAGGGGCCGACGGCGGCGGTGCACTGGCGCGCAGCGCCGACCGTCGCCGACGAGCTCGAGCGGGAGGTGGAACGGCTCCTGGAGGGAGCGCCCGACCATCTGGAGATCCGGCACGGCCGCCGCGTCTTCGAGATCGTGCCGCGTCACGTCTCCAAGGGGGCGGCGCTGGAGATCCTCAGCGGGCTCGATCGCTTCGCCGGGCGCCGGCCGATCATGATCGGCGACGATCTGACCGACGAGACCGCCATGGCGGCGGCCGAGCGGCTCGGCGGCGTCGGCTTCCGCGTCGAGGGCGAGACCTTCCCGGCCGAGGTCGCCGACTTCGCCTCGCCGCGTCAGGTGCGCGCCTGGCTCTCCGACTTCCTGCGGAGGGTCGGACGATGATCGCACCGCCGTCGCTCGACCTCGCGGTGATCGGCAACTGCGCCGTCGCCGCCCTCGTCGATCCGTCCGGGGCCCTGGTGTGGGGCTGCTGGCCGCGCTTCGACGCCGATCCGATCTTCTGCTCGCTGGTCGACGGCGACGCGCCCGACGCCGGCTTCTTCTTGATCGAGTTCGCCGAGGGCGGCACCATCGAGCGCGACTGGGTGCGCAACACCGCGATCGTCCGCACCGTCCATCGCGACGCCTCCGGCGCCGCCTTCGCGGTCACCGACTTCGCGCCACGCTTCCGACAGTTCGGCCGCATCTTCCGGCCGCTGATGTTCCTGCGCATCGTCGAGCCGCTCGCCGGGGTGCCGCGCATCCGCGTCCGCGTCCGGCCGCGCGGCGACGACGGCCGCAGCGCCCCGGAGGCGACGATGGGGGCGAGCCACATCCGTTGGATCACCCGCGCCGGGCCGCTCAGGCTCACCACCGACGCCTCGATCCACCAGCTGATCGGCGAGAGCGCCTTCGTGCTCGAGCGGCCGCTGACCTTCGTGCTGCACCCCGACGAGACGCTGGCCGACCAGCCCGGCCGGGTCGGGCGCGACTTCCTGGAGAAGACCACCGCGTGGTGGCTCGAATGGGTGCGCTCGCTGAACGTCCCCTACGAGTGGCAGGAAGCGGTGATCCGCGCCGCGATCACGCTGCAGCTGTGCAGCTTCGAGGACACGGGCGCGATCGTGGCGGCACTGACCAGCTCGATCCCGGAATCGCCGGAGGGCGATCGCAACTGGGATTATCGCTACTGCTGGATCCGCGACGCCTATTTCACCGTGCACGCGCTGAACCGGGTCGGCGCCACCGCCACCATGGAGCGCTTCATCGAATACGTCACCAACGTCATCGCGCTGGAGACCGGGCCGGTGCTGAAGCCGCTCTACGGCATCGTGCCGGACGCCGAGATCGTCGAGACCGTCACCGAGGGCCTCGCCGGCTATCGCGGCCAGGGGCCGGTGCGGATCGGCAACGCGGCGCGCGATCAGGTCCAGCACGACGTCTACGGTTCGGTGATCCTCGCCGCCTGGCAGATGTTCTTCGACGAACGCCTGCCCAAGAAGGGCGACGAGGCGCTGTTCGCGCTGCTCGAGCCGCTCGGCATGAGCGCGTTGCGCCATGCGCTGACCCCCGACGCCGGCATCTGGGAATATCGCGGGCGCACCCGCGTCCACACCCATTCGGCGGCGATGTGCTGGGTGGCGGCGGACCGGCTGGCGAAGATCGCCGAGAAGCTCGGCCGCGTCGCCGACGCCAACCGCTGGCGCGACGCCGCCGCCGATCTCGGCGCCACCATCCTCGCCCGCGCCTGGCACGAGGGACCGGAGGGGGGCTGGTTCGCCGGCAGTCTCGACGGCGACGAACTCGACGCCAGCGTCCTGCTGCTGCACGAGCTCGGACTGGTCGCGGCGACCGACCCGCGCTTCGTGTCGACGGTCGAGCGGATCGGCGCGCGGCTCGGCGCGCACGGGCTGCTGCTGCGCTACGAGACCCCGGACGACTTCGGCGTGCCGACCGTCGCCTTCACCATCTGCTCGTTCTGGTACGTCGACGCGCTCGCCGCGATCGGACGCGCCGACGAGGCGCGGACGATGTTCGAGGCGCTGCTGAAACGCCGCAACTCGATGGGGCTGCTCTCCGAGGACGTCGATCCGGCAACCGGCGAGCTGTGGGGCAACTTCCCGCAGACCTATTCGATGGCCGGACTGATCGTCGCCGCGATGCGCCTGTCGCGCGGCTGGGAGTGCGCGAGATGAGGCCGCTGCGGGAGGCGGCGCGGCGGATCGACGTCGGCATCGGCGTCCGTCTGGCGCGGTTCCTGAAGCTCACACCGGTGCGCTGGGGGCTGGCGCTGACGGCCGCCTGCGTGATGCTCGCCCTGGCGCTGGCGCCGCTGGCGGCGCTGTTGGTGGAGAACTGGTCGCGGCAGGACGTCGAGCTGAGATCGCGGCTGGTGCAGCGCTCGGTCGCCGAACAGGTGTCGCGGCTCGCCGTCCTGCCCGACGTCGACCTCACCCCGTTCTTCGACGGACTCGCCGACGACGAGCGGCTGCTCGCGCTCGGCTTCTGCGCGCCGGACGGCCGGTTGCGCTGGGCCTCGCGGCAGATGCCGAAGGGCGTCGTCTGCGACGGCCTGCCGTTGCGCAAGACCGACGGGTTCGCGGTGCGTCGCTACGACGACCGACACGTCCACGTCGGCATCTATCCGATGCGGGTCGGCCCCGAGGACGGGCATCTCCTGGTGCTGCACGATCTCGCCTGGGTCGACGAGCGCGCCGAGACGGCGCGGATCTACACCATGTTGGCGCTGACCAGCGCGGTGCTCGGCTTCGGCCTCACCACCGGCGGCATCGCCTATCTGCTGCTGCGACGCTGGACCCGCAGCCTCGGCGTGTCGCAGCGTGCCGCCCCGGTGGCGCCGCAGACGACCGGATCGCCGCTCGGCCGCGAGTTCCGCGCCCTGGTGCAGGAGCTGCGCGGCGATCGGCGCGGCAACGAGCCGTTCCAGGTCGACTGGTCGCCCGACACGCTGCGCCGGCTGCTGCTCGAGGAACTGCCGGGATCGCAGGTGTTGGTGGTCTCCAACCGCGAGCCCTACATCCACAACCGCGCCAAGGACGGCTCGATCGAGCTGCAACTGCCGGCGAGCGGCCTGGTCTCGGCGCTGGAGCCGGTGATGCGGACCTGCGGCGGCACCTGGATCGCGCACGGTTCGGGCTCGGCCGATCGCGACACGGTCGATGCCAACGATCGCATCGCGGTGCCGCCGGCCGCGCCCGACTACACGCTGCGCCGGGTCTGGCTCGACGACGACGAGGTCGAGGGCTACTACTACGGCCTCGCCAACGAGGGGTTGTGGCCACTCTGCCACATCGCCTTCGTGCGCCCGACCTTCCGCGAGGCCGACTGGAAGCGCTACCGGGCGGTCAACGAGAAGTTCGCCGAGGTGGTGGCGGCGGAGGCGACCACCGAGGACCCGATCGTCCTCGTCCAGGACTATCACTTCGCGCTGCTGCCGCGGATGATCCGGCGGCGGCTGCCCAAGGCGACGATCGTCACCTTCTGGCACATCCCGTGGCCGAACGCCGAAACCTTCGGCATCTGCCCGTGGCGGGAGGAGATCATCGACGGTCTGCTCGGCTCGTCGATCCTCGGCTTCCACACCCGCCAGCACTGCAACAACTTCCTCGAGGCGACCGATCGCTTCATGGAGAGCCGGATCGATCGCGAGCACGATTCGGTGACCTTCGGCGGTACCGACACGCTGATCCGACCCTATCCGATCTCGATCGCCTGGCCGCCGACCGGGCTCGTCGGACAGGCCTCGATCGCCGACTGCCGGGCGGCGGTGCGGCGACGGCTCGGCCTCTCCGACGAGGTGCGGCTGGCGGTCGGCATCGAGCGCTTCGACTACACCAAGGGCATCCTCGACCGCATGGCGGCGGTCGACGACCTTCTGACCCGGCGGCCGCAATGGCGCGAGCGCTTCGTCTTCGTCCAGGCCGCCGCGCCGACCCGCTCG
>JAAYVT010000216.1 GCA_012517025.1 Phyllobacteriaceae bacterium
GAGCGCGTCCCACTGGGCGATGTAGGCCGCCTTGTCGGCGCCGACCGGCTGCGTGAAGTTGAAATGGATGTTGCCGTCGCCGAGATGGCCGAAAGGAACCGGCCGAATCCCCGGAATCAGTGCCTCGGCGACCCGGTTGCCTTCGTCGATCACCTCCGGAATCGAAGCGATCGGCACCGACACGTCGTGCTTGATCGAGCCGCCCTCGATGCCCTGCACCTCCGACATCGACTCGCGCAGCTTCCACAGCTGGGCGCGCTGATCGAGCGAGCCGGCGATCACCGCGTCGAGCACCACGCCGTCCTCCATCGCCGCGCCGAGCCAGGCCTCGAGCGCCTCGTCGACGCCCTCCTCCTCGGCCGAGGAGATCTCGGTCAGGACGTACCAGTCGTAACGATCGGCGAACGGATCGCGCGCACCCGGCAAGTGCTTGACCACCAGATCCAGCCCGAACCGCGGCATCAATTCGAATCCGGTGAGCGATTTTCCGAAGGTCTTCTTGCCCTGTTCGAGCAGCGCCACCGCGCCGGCGGGGGTCTCGACCGCCACCATCGCCGTGCCGAAGGCCCGCGGCCGCGGCACCATCTCGAGCACCGCCGCGGTGATCACCCCGAGCGTGCCCTCCGAGCCGATGAACAGCTGCTTGAGGTCGTAGCCGGTGTTGTCCTTCCGGAGCTTGCCGAGCAGGTTCATCACCCGCCCGTCGGCGAGCACCACCTCGACGCCGAGCACCAGCGCCCGGGTGTTGCCGTAGGCGATCACTTGGGTGCCGCCGGCGTTGGTGGAGAGATTGCCGCCGATGGTGCAGGAGCCCTCCGCCGCCAGCGACAGCGGGAACAGCCGGCCGACGCCCTCCGCCGCTTCCTGGGCGCGCAGCAGCGTCACTCCCGCCTCGACCGTCATCGTGTCGGAGACCGGGTCGACCTCGCGGATCGCGTCCATCCGCTTCAGCGACAGCACGATCTCGTCGCCGGCGCCCGACGGGATCTGTCCGCCGACCAAGCCGGTGTTGCCGCCCTGCGGCACGATCTTGAGGTCGTTCTCGTTGGCGAAGGCGAGGATCGCGGCGACTTCCGCGGTGGTCTTCGGCGCCACCACGCAGGGGGTGGCGCCACGATAGAGCCCGCGCGGCTCCTCGAGATAGGGCTCGACGGTGTGCGGGTCGGTGAGCACGTGCTTCGCCCCGACGATGGACGCGAGGCGCTCGCGGACGAGATCGGGGGTGAGAGCGGCGGTCATGGGCAACGATCCGGTGACTGTGGAAGAAGAAGCCCTTCGATACTCTCCCGACCCCGCCCTCGTCACCCCCTCGCCGTCATGCCGACGCCTCGCCGCCGGCGCCCCGACGCCGCGTCCGCCGTCGACCGATCCGGTCCATCAACAGCCAGATCGCCGGGGTCGTGTAGAGGGTGAGGAGCTGCGACACGAACAACCCGCCGACGATCGTCACCCCGAGCGGCCGCCGGAGCTCCGCCCCCGCCCCGCTCGCCAGGACCAGCGGCAGCGCCCCGAGCAGGGCGGCGAGCGTCGTCATCAGGATCGGCCGGAATCGCTCCGCCGCCGCCTCGCGCACCGCCGCCTCCGAGGTGAGGCCGCGCTCGCGCATCGCCTGCAGGGCGTGGTCGACCAGCAGGATGCCGTTCTTCTTGACGATGCCGATCAGGAGAATGATGCCGATGATCCCGACCAGATCGAGCTGCATGCCGAACGCCCACAGCGCCGAGAGTGCCCCGAGCCCCGCCGGCGGCAGCGTCGAGATGATGGTCAACGGATGGATCAGGCTCTCGTAGAGCACGCCGAGGATGATGTAGACCACCGCCAGCGCCGTCACCACGAGGATCCAGGTGCTCGCCCCCGACTTGGCCAACTCCTTGGCGTCGCCGGCGAATTCGGCGTGCAGCGCGTCCGGCGGGTGGAGGTTTTCCCAGGCCGACCGGATCGCCGCGTTGGCCGCGTCGGCGGTGGTTCCCTCCGCCAGCCCCCAAGTCACGGTGATCGACGGAAACGAGCCCTGATGGTTGACCCCGAGCGGCGCCGTCGCCCGCTCGACCCGCGCCACCGCCGCCAGCGGCACCTGCGTGCCGTCGGCCGCCGACACCCACAGCCCGGAGACGTCGGTCGGATCGCGGGCCCGATCGGGGTCGATCTCCACCACCACCTTGTACTGGTTGCGGCCGCCGTAGATGGTCGAGACCTGTCTTTGGGCAAAGGCGTCGCCGAGCGCCGCGTCGACGTCCTTGACCGCCACCCCCAGCCGCGCCGCCGCCACCCGGTCGATCACCACCCGTGCCTCCAGCCCCGGCGCCTGCCGGTCGGCGGAGACGTCCGTGACGCCGGGGATCCGGTTCATCGCGGTGACGATCTTCGGCGCCCATTCGACCAGCTGGTCGAGGTCCGGGCTCCACAGCGTGAACTGATAGGGCGACTTGCCCTGTCGCCCGCCCGCGCGCACGTCCTGCATCGGAAACATGAACAGGCGGATGTCGGAGAGCGAACCGAGCTTGCGCCGGAGCCGATCGATCACCCGCCGCGCCGGCTCGCCGCCCGCCTTCACCGACTTCAGCGACAGGAACATCCGCCCCTGGTTGACCTGTCCGCCCGACGATCCCGACACCGACGAGGCGACGCCGACCACCATCGGATCGCTCATGATCCGATCCGTCGCCTCCCGCTGCAGCGTCATCATGCGCGGGAACGAGACGTCGGGCGCCGCCTCGGTGAAGACGAAGACGAGGCCGGTGTCGTCCTCCGGCACGAACCCCTTGGGCAGCGTCGCGAACAGCCACACCGTCGCCGCGACGGTGAGGACGGCGAGCCCGAGCATCGCCCACGGCCGGCGCAGCGCCGTGTCGAGGCTACGCGAATAGGCCGCGACCACCCGTGCCAATCCGGCCTCCGACGCCCGCTCCCAGCGGTTCGGCTCGCTCGCTTTCAAGAGCCGACCGCAGATCATCGGCGTCACGGTCAGCGACACCACCGTCGACACCGCGATCGCGAAGGTCATGGTGAAGGAGAATTCGGCGAAGAACATCCCGACGATGCCGCCGGTGAACATCAGCGGCAGGAACGCCGCGATCAGCGACAGCCCGATCGCCACCACCGTGAAGGCGATCCGCCGCGCCCCGTCGATCGCCGCCGGGATCGGCGCCAGGCCAGCCCGCCGGCGAGTGTGGATCGACTCGATCATCACGATCGCGTCGTCGACGACGAAGCCGACCGCGATGGTCAGCGCCATCAGCGACAGATTGTCGACCGAGAAGCCGGCGACCCACATCGCCGCGAAGGTACCGCACAACGCCAGCGGCACGGTGACGCCGGCCGCGAAGGTCGGCGTGAACCGGCCGAGGAACGCCACCACCACCGCCATCACCAGGACCATCGAGATCGCCAGCGTCTTCTCGGTGTCGGTGACGCTCGCCCGAATGGTGGTGGTGCGATCCGACACGATCGAGAATTCCAGCCCCGCCGGCAACCGTCGCTTCAGATCCTCGATCGCCGCCTTGACCCGGTCGACGGTGGTGATGACGTTGGCGTCGACTTGGCGGGTGACGGTGAGGATCACCGCCGGCTTCGCCCCGAACCAGCCGACCGAACGGGTGTTGCGCACCCCCGTCGTCACCTCGGCGACGTCGGAGAGGCGGACGATCGCGTCGCCCTCGCGTTTCACCACCACCCGCGCGAAGGCCTGCGGCGTCGTCAACGTCGCGTTCGAGGTGATCACTTCGAAGACCCGGTCGCCCTGCAGTCCGCCGAGCGCGGCATGGACGTTGGCGGACGCGATCGCGGTGCGCACCTGATCGAGCCCCACCCCCATCGCCGCCATCCGCGCCGAGGAGAGTTTCACCCGGATCGCCGGTTGTTCGCCACCGGCCACCGACACGTCGGCGACGCCCTCCACCTGCGCCAGCGTCTGTACGATGGTGGTGTCGGCGACGTCGTA
>JAAYVT010000217.1 GCA_012517025.1 Phyllobacteriaceae bacterium
CCAACGCGCGCGTAGGATTCCGGACCCGTCGCCGCCATTCTATGCAGGTGGCCGGCATTGGCTTATGAACGAGGGAAACGAGAACCGGAAACAGGGGTGAGCCATGACCGAAGCCGCCGTCGGAGACGAGGAGTTGCGGCGCCGATTGCTGGCGATCGTCGCGGAAGAGGGGATGGTCGGGGATCGCGAGATCACTCCGGACCAGCGCCTCGACGAACTGGGGATCGAATCGGCCGACTTCGTCATGATCCTGATGGCCGTCGAGGAGAAGTTCGGCGTCTACGTCCCGGTCGACGAGCGCCTGACCGAGGCGAAGACCGTCGGCGAGCTCCTCGACGTCGTCTGCCGGCACATCGAGGACCATCGGATGCAGGTGGCCGATTGAAACCCGTGGCGATCACCGGTCTGGGGGCGGTTTCCGCCTGTGGCGTCGGCGCCGACCGGCTGTGGGCGGCGGCGCGCGACGGCGTGAGCGCGGTTCGCGAGATCGACTTTCCGCGCATCGCCCGGCAACAGGTGAAGGCGGCGGCGCGTCTCGACGCCGCCGTCCACGCGGTGCTCGCGGCGCAGGCCAAGCCGCGCTTCCAGGACCGCACCACCATCCTGGCGCTGACGGCGGCGCGCGAGGCGGTGGCGCAGGCCGGGCTCGGCGAGGCCGACTTCGGGGCGGGCTGCGGCGTCGTGGTCGGCTCGGGCTTCGGCGGCGCCGAGACGCTGGAACGCAACTACGTCCGCTTCGTCGAGGATCCCGCCGGCCGGACCGACGTCATGGCGATCCCCAAGATCATGGCGAGCTCGACCGCGTCGTGGATCGCGATGGATTGGAAGGCGACCGGGCCGACGCTGTGCATCTCCACCGCCTGCGCCTCGGCGACGCAGTCGATCGGGCTCGCCGCCGATCTGATCCGCGCCGGGGTGGTCGACCGCTGTCTGGCCGGGGGCGCCGAATCGCTGCTGTTCGACGCGGTGTTCTCCGCCTGGGAATCGCTCCATGTGATGACCACCGGCCGCTGCCGTCCGTTCTCGCGCGACCGCAACGGCATGGTGCTCGGCGAGGGGGCCGGCGTGGTGGTGTTGGAATCGATGGAGGCGGCGCGGGCGCGCGGCGCCGAGGTCCTGGCCGAGCTGGTCGGCTACGCCTCGACCTCCGACGCCGCCGATCTGCTGCGGCCCGACCCGGCCGGCGCCACCGCCTGCATGCGCGGGGCGATCGCGTCCTCGGGGATCGAGCCGGCGCGGATCGGCTACTGCAACGCCCACGGCACCGGCACCATCGCCAACGACCTCACCGAGACGCAGGCGTTGCGCACCGTCTTCGGCGCTGCCTTCGACGGGCTCCTGGTGTCGTCGACCAAGCCGATCCACGGCCATGCGCTGGGGGCCGGCGGGGCGCTCGAGTTCATCGTGACGGTGGAGGCGCTGCGGGAACAGATCGCGCCGCCGACCATCGATTTCCTCGGGGTCGACCCGAAGCTCGACTTCGAGCCGGTGCCGAACGTCGCCCGCCCGTTCACGGCGGATGCCGCGATGTCCAACTCCTTCGCCTTCGGCGGCATCAACGCCTCGTTGGTGATCGCGCGGTCCGGGCGGGGCTGAGGGATGGAGACGGCGGTGCGTCGGGAGACCGTCGCGGCGGACCGGGTGGCGGCGCTGCGCCGTCTGATCGCCGACGTGGTCGGCGCCGACGAGGGCGCCGAGGTGCCTTTCGCCGCGCCGCTGCTGCTGTTCGCCCACCTCGATGTGGCGCGGCGAGGCGCTCTCTACTCCGTCGCCGCCGGAACGGTGTTGGTCCAGGAACATCTGGCGATCGGGCGGCGCGGGCCGATGCCGGTCGACGAGCCGATCGAGGTGCGGACGAAGGTGCGGGCGCCGGCGAGCGCCGCCGCGCCGATGTTGATCGAGGCCGATTTGGTCGATCGGGCGGGCGCGGTGGTGGTCGGGCTGCGGGCGGCGCTGCGGGCGGTCGAGGCGTCGAGCCTCGCCGCTTCCAAGGGCCTGCCGGCGTCGCGGACGGCGTCGGCCGGGCCGACGGCGCGGCGCGCGACGGCGCCGCTGACCGCCGAGCTGGTCGCGCGCTGGACGCGGCTGGTCGGCGACGACAATCCGATCCACGTCGATCCGGCGCGTGCGGCCGCTCTCGGTCTCGCCGGCGCGGTGGTGCCGGGGGCGCTGTTCGCGGCGATCGCCGAGGCGTTCGCGCAGTCCGTGGCGCCGGGCGCGGTGACGCGGCTGAACCTGCGCTTCGTCGCGCCGGTGGTGGTCGGGCATCCGGTCGCGGTGGAGATCCACGTCCGGCCGGGCGAGGCGGAGGCGGGGCGGCGCGATCTGCGGCTGGTCTTCGTCGACGGCGACCGAGTGGCGGCGATCGCCGATCTCACGGTCGTCTGACCGTCTCGTCGTCGGGGCCGGCGCCGGGGGTCTCGATCGAGACGATGCGGCCGCCGGAGAACCGCACCAGCCGATCGCAGAACGGCACCCAGGCGAGGTCGTGGGTGGTCACCACCACGGTCTTGCCGGCCGCCTTGAGCTCGGGCAGCAGCGAACGGAAGAACAGGTCGCGCTTGCCGGGATCCTGATCGGCGACGAATTCGTCGAGCACGACGACGTCGCGGTTCTCCAGCAGCACCACGGCGAGCGCCAGCCGGCGGCGCTGGCCGGAAGAGAGATCGAGCCGCGTGAAGGCGCCGTCGACGTAATCGGTGACCTCGTCGAGCTGCAGGCGGCGCAGCAGCGCGCGGGCGTGGTCGGGGTCGACGCGGGAGAGGCCGAACAGCCGGTAGAACAGGTGGAAGACGGTGAAGATGGCGGAGAACCGGTCGCGATGGGCGGCGCGGTCGCGATCCTCCACCGGCCGGCCGTCGACCAGGACGCGACCGGCGTCGATGTCGAGCAGACCGGTCAGGACGGAGAGGAAGGTGGTCTTGCCGGAGCCGTTGTCGCCGACCACCAGGACGATCTCGCCGCGTCGCAGCTCGAAGTCGATCGGGCCGAGCTCGAAGCCGTGATCGGCGTCGGTGCTCCAGCGCGCGGTGACGCCTTCGAGCGTCAGCGTGTGGAACGGGCCGGGCGCCGGGCGATCCTCGTCCTCCGGCGTCGCGGCGGCGGCGAGGTCGGCGTCGAGTTCGTCGATCCGGGTGAAGGAGACCATCGCCCGGAGGATGCCGGGGATCTCGCTCACCACCGCCTCGAACGGGCCGAGCGAGAACAGGATGACGGTCAACAGCTGGAAGACGACGGTGCCGTCGGCGCGCCCGAGCAGCGGCAGCAGGAAGACCACGCCGCCGACCAGGACGAACTTCAGGGTGTGCACCACCACTTCGCCGAGGGCATAACGCCGTTCCATGCGGATGCGGGTGTCGCGGGCCTCGCCGACGATGGTCTCGACCTCCTCGGAGAGGTCGCGGCGACGCGGCCGGTGCAGCTTCAGCTCGCGGAAGCCGGCGATGACGTCGTTGACGCGCTCGAAATAGCGGATCTCCAGCGCCCGGATGCGGCGGGCGAGCCCGGAGATGGCGCGGCGCTGCAGATAGTAGCCGAGGACGCCGCCGGCCATCACCAGCACCGTGAAGGCGGCGACCGGTGGCGACAGCACCACGATCTGCGGCAACGCGATCGCCAGGAAGACGATCGCCGGCAACATCTCGAGCAGCGTCCGGCCGATCTGGGTGACCACCTGAACGTCGGTGGTCATGACGTGGTAGAGGCTGCCGTGCTCGCGGCGCTGGACGAAGAGCGGGGTGGTCTGCAACAGCCGGCCGGTCAGCCGCAATCGCAGCGCCGCCGCCATCCGCGCCACCAGCGTCTGCGCGGTCACCGGATAGATCAGATGGAGCGCCGCGTAGGCGACCAGGGTGACGCCGAAGATCGGCAGCCAGAGCGCGAAGAAGCCGGGCTCGGCGACCCGCGAGGCGGCGGCGTTGGTGACGATCAGCAGGCCGTCGCGGCTCAGACCGGTGAGGAAGGCCAGCACCACCACGGGCAGACGCAGCTCATGCGGTGCGTTCCGCCACAGGAACGAGAACAACTTCCCGACCATCGACCACCTCGGCGCCGTCCGCCGTCGCCCCCTCTCCGGCGGTCGACGTCGTCGCTCGACGTCGCCACACGCTCCGCCGCCGGGGCCGGCGACGGCGCTCTATAACAGGGCGGCCGCGCCCGAGGCGAGCCGAAATCGGCGCGAGATCGCGTCGCGGTTCGGCCGGCGCGGGTTCAGCCGAAGACCACGCGTTCGCGCACGTAGCCTTTCGCGCCGTCGGCGACGGCGAAGAGATCGACGTGGCGCAGGGTCGGGATGAAGCCGTCGTCGGCGACGTCGGCATAGACGTAGACCGGCCGCATCGGCCGATGGTCGACCTCCATCAGGAGGCGCGGGGCGCCGTCCGGCCCGGGCTCCAGCCGGCCCTCGCGGCCGGGCAGGCTCACCAGCCGCACCGCCCAGCGACCGGGCCCCTCGGCGTCGCAGGCGACGCCGAAGGCGAACATCCGCTCGAAGAAGCTCAGCTCGCGGCGATGGCCCTTGGTGGCGAATCGGCGCCAGAAGACGTCGACCGGACGGGTCGGATCGAGCGTTCCGGCGGGGGTTCGGTGCAGAGCGTAGACGATGACGTTGGCGTTGATCGACTGCTGCACGTAGAAGAGCACCCCCTCGTCCTTCGGCACCGCGTCCGGCCGCACCACCGGCAGCTCGGCGAAAGTGCTGAACTCCGATCGCATGCGCGGCAGGACGATCGACGGCAGCGCCGCCGCCGGAGTGGCGGTGGCGATCGCCGCCGCCGCGAGGCCGAGGACGCGGCGGCGGGTCGGGGCGGGACAGGGGGAGATCGAAGAGGGGGAGGTGGGGAAAGGGGTCATCGAACGGGCTTCGGGACGCCGGCTGCGTCGGATCGGGTGGCGAACTCTCCCGCGGAACCGTCGCGATCGCAAGATCGGTCGATTCGGGGGGCGCGACCCGACGTCGCGGTGGTCGCGGGACGTCGACCGCGACGGCGTCGCGACGGGTCCGTCGACGTCGCCGTTTCGTCACCGGCGCGCGCCGATTCGGGCCCTTTCGACCCGCCCGGTGGGCGACGGCGGGGGGAGGCCGAGATCGACGTCGGCGACGCGACGAGGGGTTCGACGGCTTTCACCGGAGCGATCGCGGCGTTATGGATCGACGGCGCGGCGCGGGGGAGGCGGCGCGGGGGCGAGGATCCGCCGGGAGGAGAGACGGCCGGACCGATCCGCTCGAAATCCATCTGCCGAGGGGCATCACATGTCACGAAGAATTCGCACGGCGATCGTCGGTCTGGGAAATTGTGCCAGCTCGCTGGTCCAGGGCGTGGCTTATTGTCGGGCGCTCGGCGAGGCGGCGATCGGGGTGCCGTTGCCGGTGCTCGGCGGTTGGCGGCCCGAGGACGTCGAGATCGTCGCGGCCTTCGACGTCGACGCCCGCAAGGTCGGCCTCGACGTCTCGGAGGCGATCTTCCAGGCGCCGAACTGCACCGAGATCTTCCATCGCGACGTGCCGGCGGCCGGCGTGGTGGTGCAGCGCGGCCCCGACCTCGACGGCGTCTCCGCGTTCATGCGCAATCAGATGCCGTCGCGCAGCTTCGTGCTCTCCGACGCGCCGGCGCTCGAGGCGGCCGAGATCGTGGCGACGCTGCGCGAGCGCGGCGTGGACGTGCTGATCAACTTCATGCCGGTGGGCTCGCAGCGGGCGGTCGAATTCTGGGCCACTTGCGCGATGGAAGCCGGTTGCGCGATGGTCAACGGCATCCCGGTGCTGATCGCCAGCGATCCGAAGTGGTCGGCGAAGTTCCGCGCCGCCGGCGTGCCGGTGCTCGGCGACGACTTCAAGGCGCAGATGGGCGCCACCATCGTCCATCGCACCCTGTCGCATCTCTTCGACATGCGCGGCGTGCGGATGGATCGCACCTATCAGCTCAACGTCGGCGGCAACACCGACTTCCTCAACATGATGGATCACGATCGCCTGCAGACCAAGCGGCTGTCGAAGACCGAGGCGGTGCAGACCTCGATGGTCCACCGTCTCGAGGACGAGCAGATCCGGATCGGGCCGTCCGACTACGTGCCGTGGCTCGACGACAACAAGGTCGCCTACGTGCGCCTGGAGGGACGGCTGTTCGGCGGGGTGAAGATGGACATCGAAGCCCGCGTCTCGGTGGAGGATTCGCCCAATGCCGCGGCGATGGCGCTGATCGCGATTCGGCTCGCCCGCATCGCCCGCGATCGCGGTCTCGCCGGCGATCTCGGCTCGGCGGCGAGCTTCCTGTTCAAGCATCCGCCGGTGCAGGTCGACGACGAGGACGGGCTGGCGCGGTTGATCGCCTTCGCCGAAGGCGCCGGAACGGAGTGAACGGGTGGGCGACAGCGACAGCGGGACCGGTCTCGGACCGGCGATCGTCACCGGCGGATCGAGCGGCATCGGCCTGGCCGCCGCGACCCGGCTGGCGCGGCGTGGCCACCCCGTCGTCCTGATCGCCCGGCGGACCGAGCCGCTCGCCGAGGCGGCGGAGGCGATTCGGGAGGCGGTTCCGGGTGCCTGCGTCGCCGCCCGCGCGCTCGACGTCCGCGACGCCGCCGCGCTCGCCCGCGTCGTCGACGAGACGGCGGCGGTGCACGGACCGATCGCCTGGCTGGTCGCCTCGGCCGGGGTCGTCGAACCGGGCCTGTTCGTCGAGCAGCCGCTCGACAGTCACCGCGCTCAGCTCGAGGTCAACTATCTGGGGACGCTGCACGCGGTCCGCGCGGTGGTGCCGTCGATGCGCGCCGCCGGGCGTGGCCGCGTCGTGCTGGTGTCGTCGGGGGCCGGGCTCTTCGGCATCTACGGCTATTCCGCCTATGCGCCGTCGAAATTCGCGGTACGCGGCCTCGCCGAGGTGCTGCGGGTGGAACTGGCGGAGCACGGCATCGCGGTGACGCTGGTCTGTCCGCCCGACACCGACACGCCGCAACTGGCGGCGGAGACGGCGGCGCGGCCGGCGGCCACCGCGGCGATCGCCGCCGGGGGCGGGGTGTGGAGCGCCGACGCGGTCGCCGAGGCGATGCTGGCGGCGGCGACGCGCGGGCGCTTCCTGGTGGCGCCGGGGGCGACGCTGGGGCTGTTGGCGCGGTTTCATTCGCTGATCGGGCCGCTGCTGCGCCTGCATCAGGCGCGCGTCGTCCGCTCTCTGGCGCGGCGGCGGTCGCGATGAACGCGACGCGCGACCTCGCGGTCGTGATCCTCGGCTTTCTCGCCTTCGCGACGGCTCTGCTCGGGCTCTTGTCGCTGTGGCCGAAGACCTCGGCGACGGCGCGCGGCCTTTGGCCGCAGCTGATTTCCGAGGTGGTGGTGGTGGCGATCGTCCTCGTCGCGGTGGTGCCGGGCGGGGCGGTGACGGCGCTCGCCGCGACGCTCCTCGCCGGGCGATGCGGATGGGAGGCGGCGACGGTGGTGCTCGGCGACGCCGCTCGTCGTCGTGCCGTCGCGGTCGGACTGGCGACGGGGCTGGCGGCCGGGCTCGCGGCCTTCGGCGGGTGGGTCGGCGTCGCCGTCGCGATCGTTCCGACGATCGCGGTGGTGGCGGCGGCGGCCGGGCTCGGGCGGCCGGGTGGGCTCGCCGATGGGCTTCGTCTGCTGCTCCATCCGGTGACGCCGCTCGTCGCCTTCGGGTTGGTGGCGGGTTCGGCCGGCGGCGGCGCGGTGCTGCTCCTCGCCTTCCTGTTGGTCGAGACGATGGACAGCGCCGCGGTGCTCGGTGGGCGGCTCTACGGCCGCCACAAGGCCTTTCCCCGCCTCAGCCCGCGCAAGACCGTGGAGGGGCTGGCGACCGGCGCGGCGGCGGTGGTGATCGCCACCTTCGTGCTGAGCTTCGCCGTGCCGGGCGGCTCGGCCGGGCGCCTCGCGGCGATGGCGGCGGCGGTGGCGGTGGCGACAGTCGCCGGCGATCTGGCGGCTTCGGCGGTGAAGCGGCGGGCCGGCGTCAAGGATTATCCGATCGTCCATCCGACCCAGGGCGGCGTGCTCGACGTGGTCGACGCCTGGATCGTCGCGGCGCCGGTGCTCGCGCTGGTCGCGGCGGCGGCATGAGCGGCGGGCGGGGCGACGCCTCAGAGGATGCCGACGGCGAGGGCGAGCCCGTCGACCACCGCGATCGCCGCGATCGCGGCGGCGAGATCGTCGGCCATCACGCCGAGGCCGCCGCGCAGTCCGTCCTGCACGGCGCGGATCGGTTGCGGCTTGACGATGTCGAAGAAGCGGAAGGCGAGGAAGCCGGCGAGCCAGCTTGCCGGATGCGCCGGGATCGCCAGCAGGGTGAGCGTCGTCGCCCAAGTCTCGTCGAAGACGACGCAGCCGGGGTCGTCCTCGCCGAGCGCGCGGCCGGTGACGCCGGCGGCCCAGACGCCGAGGGCGAAGGTCGCCGCCAGGATCACCGCGACGACGGGCCATGGCCGGTCGAGCAACAGCCACGCCGGCCCCACCGCGCCGGCCGCCCCGACGGTGCCCGGCCAGACGCGGACGACGCCGAGGCCGCCGGACAGCGACACCGCGTGGGCCGGGTGCGACCAGGCGAAACGAAGGGTCGGACGTCCGGGTTCGGGGAGACTTCTGAGCATGGGCGCCATGAGATATGATTCTGCGAGCGAGAACGAGCGTGATCCGAGCGGATCGCGGTTCGGCGGGAGAGCCGCGCGGGGAGGCGGCGGGCAGATGGCGCGGACCTACGGTTTGCATCTCGTCCGACGCGGGCTCGGCGCGCTGACGGCGACGTTCGGGCTGGTGCTGGTGGTGTTTCTGGCGGAGCGGCTGACCGGCTTCGTCGAAATGGCGATCCAGCGGCAGGCCCCGCTCCTCGATCTGCCCTGGGTGCTCGCGCTGACCGCGCCGGAGATCGTCGTCACGGCGATGCCGATCGCGCTGCTGATCGGCGTCTACCGGGCACTCGCGGATGCTCGCGACGGCGGCGAGACGGTGGTTCTGGCCGGCGCCGGGGTCGGCCCGTGGGGGCTGATGGCGAGCCTCCTCGGGCTCGGATTGGCGGCCTCGGTGGTGGTCGTCGTCGTCGCCGGCTTCGTCGATCCGATCGCGCGGGCCGTCCGCGACCGGCTGTTCCTGGAGGCGGCGCACCAGATGGTGGTCTCCTCCATCCGCGACGGATTGCAGCACGACCGGATCGAGAGTTTCGGCGGGCACACTTTCCTGTCGCCGAGCTTCGGGGCGCCGGACGGCCGCCATCTGTTGCTGTTCCTGCGCCGCGAGGGCGACACCGATCGGGTCGTCGCGGCGACCGGCTACGACCTCACCGAAATCGAGGGGACGCGTCGCTATCGGCTGCGTCTGCACGACGTGACCGTCACCGACCTCACGGTGACGCCGCCGGCCGCGACGGCCGCCGCCGGATCGGCGCTCGGCGGCTCGGGCTATCGTCTCGGCACGCTCGCCCGCGAGATCGACCTCGACGAACCACTGCGCGATCCGGTGCTCGCCGACATGCCGCAGTATCGCACCCTGGCGTCGCTGATCGCCACGGCGGTCGATCCGACCCGGACGTCGTCGTACGGACTGCGGGCGGCGGAGCTCCTGACCCGCGCCTGGCTGTCGGTCGCGGCGGTGCTGACGGCGGCGATCGCGGTCTCGTTCTCCGACGGTCCCGGGCGCTTCGTGGCGCTGCCGGTCGCCGGGGCGGGGCTGGTGGTCGCCGACATCGCCCTGGTGCGGGTGGTGCGGGGCTTCGACGCGGCCTCGCCGCTGGCCGACGCCGGGCATGGCGCGGTGGCGATCGTCCTCCTGCTGGCGGGGCTGGCGGCGGTGTTGACGTGGCGGTATCCGGCTGTGGTGGCGCCCTCGGGAGGGCGGACGTGAGCACGCTCGCCCCGGCCGATCGATCGCGGCGGCTCGGTCTCGGCGGGTTCGGGCTGCCGGGGATCATGGCGCGACAGGATTTCTTCGGCCAGACGGCTTTCGTGATCGCCGTCCAGGCGATCCTGCTGCTGGTCGCGGTGTCGATCGATCTGGCGCGCTATTTCGATCAGGTGACGGCGGCGGCCGGCGCGGTCGGGACGGTCGGGCGGATGCTGCTGCTCGCTCATTATCTCGGTCTGCGCATCGTCGACATGGTGACGCGGCTGCTGCCGATCGCGGTGTTCGTCGGGGTGCTGCTGTTCGAGTTGTGGTCGGTTTTGACGCGGCGGCGGGCGATCCATTGGGTGGCCGGCCGTCATCCGTTGCGGGTGCTGTTTCCGACCCTCGCGGTGGGCTTGATGTTCGGCGCGCTGCAATATCCGTTGGACGTCGCGTGGCGGCCGGCGGCGGTGTTGCGGCAGGCGTCGGAACGGCTCGGCGCCTACGGCGAGCGCTACGACCGCGAGCGGATCCGCAAGGACGTGTGGTTCGTCGCCGACGACCGGGTGGTGCACGCCGACGTGCGCTACGGACCGCCGGCCGAGCTGATCGACGTCGATCTCTTCCTCCTCGACGGCGACGGGCGGATCCGCGAGGCGATCCGGGCGGCGCGGGCGCGGCCGACCGAGCTGGCGCAGGTGTGGCGCTTCGAGCGGTCGACGCGATGGAGCCGCGATCCCGAGCGACCGGCGGCGATGCGGGTCGAGACCGGCGCGATCGAGCGGCTGGTGCGGATCCCGCTGCATCCGCTGGCGGTGACCTATCTCGGTCTACCGGCGAAATACGTGCCGGACGACGACCTGCGCACGATGGTCGCGTCGGGGAGCGGGATGCTGATCGGCGCCGAACATCGGGTGTGGCTGGAGGTGCGCCGCGCCGACGCGTTGCTGCCGCCGGCGATGGCGCTGGTGGCGGCGATGGTGTCGCTGTTCGCCGGCGCCGGGCGGCCGTCGCTCGCGGTGATGATCGGCTGCGTGTCGGCGGGCTACGCCGTCCACGTCGCGACGCGGGTGTTCGTGGCGGCCGGCGAGCTCGAACGCCTCGATCCCTTCGCCGCCGCCTGGACGCCGGTGCTGGTGGCGTTCGCCGCCGTGCCGGTGCTGGCGGCGATCGGCGCGCTGCGACGATGGCGGGCGTGAGCGGCGACGGTCATCGGCGGGCGTAGAGGCGCAGGTTCGCCACCTGAGTGACGACGGCGTCGAGGCCGGCCAGGGCGAGCGGGAGGAGCAGCGCGACGGCCGGCCGGCCGGCGAGCCCGGCCGCGACGGCGACGATCGGCAGCA
>JAAYVT010000218.1 GCA_012517025.1 Phyllobacteriaceae bacterium
CACCGGACCGGCCACGCCGTCGCTCGCCCAGTCCGCCGCCCCGGCCTCCGCTCCGGCGCAACCGGCCAAGGCGGCCCCCGCCGTGCCGCAGGCGACGCCCGCGCCCCAGCCCGCTCCCGCCAAGCCGAAGCCGGAGGAGCCGAAGAAGCCGGACGAGGTGCAGTTGCGGCTCGACGGCTGGCGCAGCGAGATCGATCAGATCGCCGCCGGCGTCCAGCGCGACGGTCAGACCGATCGCCGCCTCGCCGAATTGCGTGGTCGCGCCGACGCCATCCGCGCCGCCGCCGAGGAGATCGCCCAGGCCGAGAGCCCGCGCGCCGCGGCGATCGAGGCGCGGCTGAAGCAGCTCGGCCCCGCCCCGGTCGCCAAGGAGGGCGAGCCGGAGCCGGTCGAGGCCGACGCGGTCAAGACCGAACGCGAGGATCAGCAGAAGCTGCTCGCCGAGGCACAGGGTCGGGTCAAACAGGCGCAGCTGCTGCAGCTGAAGGCCGACGAGATCGCCAAGGCGATCGCCGAGAAGCGCCGCGCCCGCTTCGCCAAGGACATGATCGAGCGCTCCCGCTCGGTGGTCGACCCGTCGATGTGGCTGGAGGCGGTGTCGTCGCTGCCGTCGATCTTCTCCGGCCTGATCTATTTGCTGCGCGATTGGTTCGCGCTGCTCGCCGGCCGCGGCTTCGAGACCGCGACGGCGATGGGCTCGATCATCCTGTTGTTCCTCGGCGCGCTGCTGGCGGCGCGCCGTCGACTGGCGCAGTTGACCGAGCGCGATCCCGAGGCGGCCGAGCCGACGACGCTCGTCCGCGCGGTGAAGGCGGCGGGCATCGTGCTGGTCAACTTCGCGGTGCCGGTGTTGGCGCTGCTCGGCGTGGCCCGCGCCCTCGACGTGTTCGAGCTCAATCCGGCCCGCGTCGATCTTTTCATCTCGGCGCTGGTGGAGGGCGTCGCCTCGGCGGCGATGGTCTACGGCATCGCGCTCGCCATTCTGGCGCCGGGCAAGCCGCAGTGGCGGATGGCGCCGGTCGGCGACCAGACCGCGACGCGACTGCTGCGGCTGTTCGTGACGCTGTCGATCGTGCACGGTTTCGGGGTGTGGTTCACCCGGCTGCTCGACGTCCTGGCGGCGCCGGTGGCCACGCTGATCCTGGCTTTCGGCCTGTTCGCGGTCGCCGACGCGGTGCTGGTGATGCTGGCGCTCAGGACCGCGGCGCGGTCGATGGCGGGCGACGAGGAGACGGTGGAGATCGCCGAGGCGGCGACCGTGCATCGCTCGAGTCTCTGGCGCTGGATTCTGCCGCTCGGTTGGATCCTGGCGATCGGCGCGACGGTGGGGGCGCTCGCCGGCTACGTCGCGCTCGCCTCCTTCGTCACCCAGCAGACCATCCGCACCGGCTTTTTGCTCGGCGCCCTCTACATCCTGCTCGTCCTCGCCGACGAGTCGATCCAGGCGACCTTCCACGCCTCCAGTCGGTTCGGGATGATGATGACCCGATCGATGGGGATGGCGCGGGAGACGGTCGAGCAGATCGGCGTGGTGCTGTCGGGGGTGGTGCGGCTGCTGCTGATCGCGGTGGCGGGCCTGTTCATCTTGGCGCCGATCGGCATCGACGGTCAGGACGTGGTCTCCGACGCCAAGATCGCCTTCTTCGGCTTCCGCATCGGCGGGCTCACCTTCTCGCTGTCGGCGATCCTGACCGGTATCGCCTTCCTCGGCATCGGCATCGCGGTGACGCGCGGCGTCCAGGGCTGGCTCGATCATCGCTTCCTGCCGCGCACCCGTCTCGACGTCGGCCTGAAGAACTCGATCCGCACCTCGTTCGGCTACGTCGGCACCATCATCTCGGTGGCGTTGGCCTTCTCGGTGGTCGGGCTCGACCTGCAGAATCTGGCGATCGTCGCCGGCGCGCTCTCCGTCGGCGTCGGCTTCGGCCTGCAGTCGATCGTCAACAACTTCGTCTCCGGTCTGATCCTGCTCGCCGAACGGCCGATCAAGTCGGGCGACCTCGTCGAAATCGGCTCCGACAAAGGCTTCGTGCGCAAGATCAACGTGCGTTCGACCGAGATCGAGACCTTCGACCGCGCCTCGCTGATCGTACCGAACTCGTCGCTGATCTCCGGCAACGTGAAGAACTGGATGCACCGCGACCTCACCGGGCGCTGCGTCGTCAACGTCGGCGTCGCCTACGACGCCGACCCCGAGCGGGTGAAGGCGATTCTGCTCGACTGCGCCGGCGAGCACGAGAAGGTGCTGAAGTTCCCGGCGCCGCTGGTGCTGTTCACCAATTTCGGCGCCGACGCGCTGGAGTTCCGCCTGCTCTGCACCATCGGCGCGGTGACCGACGTCGGGGTGGTGGAGAGCGATCTCCGCTTCGCCGTGGTGACCAAACTGCGCGCCGCCGGCATCGAAATTCCCTACGCCCAACGCGACGTCAACATTCGCAACCTCGATGGCCTCGGCGAATTGCTCGGACGGGTCGGTCTCTCCGCGGGGGGACCGGCGACGGCCGAGCAGACGCCGAAGTCGTCGTGATCCTTCGAAGAGACCTCCTCATGACCTCCGCCTTCCGCCGTTTCGCCCCCCTCGGCCTCGCCGCCCTCGCGCTCGCCGCCTGTTCGCGCGCGCCGACGCCGGTCGAGCACACGCCGCCCTTCTATCAGCGCCTCGACATCGGCGGGCGCGCCGTCGATCCGGCCTCCTCGCTGTCGATGATCAATCAATATCGCGGCAACAAGGGCCTGCCGCCGCTGATGTGGGACGCCGGTCTCGCCCGCATCGCCCAGGCGCAGGTCGACGACATGGCGGCGCGGGATCGGGTGCATTCGACCGAGGCGGCCGGCCTCGATCGCGAGCTGGCGGCGGCGGGCATCCCCTACGCGAGCTTCCTCGCCAACTTCTCGGCCGGTTATCGCACCTTCGCCGAGGCCTTCTCGGGCTGGCGCGAATCGCCCAAGCACGACGCCACCATGCTGGCGCCGCGCGCCACCCGGGTGGGACTCGCCACCGCCTACGCGCCGAATTCCAAGTACAAGATCTACTGGACCCTGCTGGTGGTGGAGCCGCGCTGAGGCGATCGCGACGACGATCGAGGAAAAGGCGGGCGGCGCGCTTGACTTGAGCGGGGCGCCCCCCTTATATCGCGGCGTCTCGCGAGAGTGGGCGCGTAGCTCAGCGGGAGAGCACTTCGTTCACACCGAAGGGGTCACAGGTTCGATCCCTGTCGCGCCCACCATTCCTTCCCCTCTCCGACGTCTCCTCGGCCGGTCGCCCGTGCGCCTCCGGCCGCATGGAACCGATGCCGCCGATCGGCGTTCCTCTCTCGAACATCGACGAGAGGAGGTCACATCATGTCGGAGAGTTCGGGTGGAGCCACCGGTCTTCTGGGCGTCCTTCTGGGCGCATTCATCGTCGTCGGGCTGGGGTTCTTCTTCCTGACCGGCGGCGGTCACGGCGACAAGGTGAACGTACGGGTCGAGCCGCCGGCGATCGCCGCGCCGGCGAAGTGATCCGGTTCGAACCTCGATCGAAGAAAGAGAGCGGTCGGGACCGTCGCGGTTCCGGCCGCTCCGTCGTTGCGGCTGGGCGGCTCCGACCCTTCGTCTCATTGCGGTGCAGCATCAAATCGATCAGAATCGTCCGATCGAGCTTCCGCTCGGCATTCGAGGCGTTCGTCGATCCATGCTTCCCACTGCCGCCACCGCCGACGAGGTCCAGCGCCGTTTCCGCTGGATCGTCCCGACCGTCTACAACATCGCCGTCGACGCCTGTCACAAGTGGGCGGCGGCGGCGCCCGAGCGACCGGCGATCCTGCAGGCGACCCGCGACGGCCGCGTCGACGTGTGGAGCTTCGAGCGGTTGTCGCGGGCGGCGAACCGCGTTTCCAACGTCCTCGTCGCCCACGG
>JAAYVT010000219.1 GCA_012517025.1 Phyllobacteriaceae bacterium
ATCTCGACCATGAAGGTCGAGCGCCCGCGCGCCAGATCGTCGGCGGCACCGACGCGCGAGAACAGCTTGTCGACGACGCCGATCCGCGCCGAAGTCGCCGGCACGAAGCCGCCGATCTGGGCGAGCAGCACGATCAGCGCGTTCTGCCGGAGATAGGTCGACTTGCCGCCCATGTTGGGACCGGTGACGATCAGTAGGCGGCCGTCGGCCTCGCCGTCGCGCGGACCGAGTTCGCAGCCGTTGGCGACGAAGGGCTCGCCGGTGGTCACCGCCAAGGCCTGCTCGACCACCGGATGGCGGCCGCCGACGATCGAGAAAGCGAGGCTCTCCTCGACGATCGGCCGGACCCAACCGTCGCGGTCGGCGAGCTCGGCGAGCCCCGCCGCGACGTCGAGCACCGCGAGCGCCTCCGCCGCGGCACGGATCGCCGGCTCGGCGGCGAGCACCCGGCGCGTCATGTCCTCGAAGATCTCGCCCTCGATGCCCAGCGCCCGGTCGCCGGCCGAGGCGATCTTGGCCTCCAGGTCGGCGAGTTCGACGGTCGAGAACCGCACCACCCCGGCCAACGTCTGGCGATGCACGAAGCGCTCGAGATGCGGCGGCTCGCGCAGCCGGTCGGCGTTCACGGCGGTGGTCTCGACGAAGAAGCCGAGCACGTTGTTGTGGCGGATCTTCAGCGACTTGATGCCGGTCGCCTCGACGTAGTCGGCCTCGAGCCGGGCGATCAGGCGGCGACTGTCGGCGGAGAGCTCGCGCGCCTCGTCGAGCGGCGCAGACCAGCCGGCGCGCACGAAGCCGCCGTCGCGCTTGAGCAGCGGCGGTTCGTCGACGAGGGCCGCAGCCAGCGTCTCGGCGAGGTCCTGCGGCGCCTCCAGCGCGGCGTCGCGGGCGCGGACGATCTCTTCCGGCACCACCGGCAGCCGCGCCAGCGCCGCTCCGATGGTTCCGGCCGCGATCAGGCCGCGACCGATCGCAGCGAGGTCGCGCGGACCGCCGCGTTGCAGCGCCAGCCGGCCGAGCGGCCGCAGCATGTCCGGCGCCGTCGCCAGCGCCTCGCGCAGCTGCCGGCGGAAAGTCGGATCCTCGGTGAGGAAGGCGACCGCGTCGGCGCGTCGTCCGATCACCGCGACCGAGGTCGACGGTCCGGAGAGCCGCTCGGCGAGCAGGCGCCGGCCGTTCGGCGTCACCGTGCGGTCGATCGCGGAAAGGAGCGAGCCCTGCCGCTCGCCGGCGAGCGTGCGCATGATTTCGAGATTGGCGCGGGTGCCGGGGTCGATCGACAGCGAGCCGCCGTCGTCGCTCTCCCGGCGCGGCGGCTCGAGCCGGGCCTTGAGCCCGACCTGCGTCTTCTCGACATAGGCGACGACACCGGAAATCGCCGAAAGCTCCGCCCGCTCGAAGCGGCCGAAACCGTCGAGCGCCGCGACCTCGAAATAGGCGGCGATGCGCGCTTCCGCCGTCGCCCCGTCGAAGAGCGCGGCGGAAACCGGCGTCAGCGCGAGCTTTTCCCGCCGGATGAGCGGCTTCAGCGTCTCGTCCTCGAACAGCTTCTCGGGAAGCACGATCTCGCGCGGGTCGATGCGGGCGATTTCGGCGGAAAGCCGGCCCCCCTCCACCGCCGCGACCCGGAACGAGCCGGCCGAGACGTCGACCCAGGCGAGGCCGAACCGGGCGGTCTCGCCGGCCCCGACCCGCGCGATCGCCAACAGATGATTGGCGACGCCGGCGTCGAGCAGCGTGTCTTCGGTGATCGTGCCCGGGGTGACGAGACGGATCACGTCGCGCCGCACCACCGACTTGGCGCCGCGCTTCTTCGCCTCGGCCGGATCCTCGAGCTGTTCGCACACCGCCACCCGGAAACCGAGGGCGATCAGCCGCTGCAGATATTCGTCGGCGCGGTGGATCGGCACGCCGCACATCGGGATGTCCTCGCCGAGGTGTTTGCCGCGCTTGGTCAGCACGATGCCCAGCGCCCGCGAAGCCTCCTCGGCGTCACCGAAGAACAGCTCGTAGAAATCGCCCATCCGGTAGAACAGCAGGCTGTCCGGATTGGCCGCCTTGATCTCGAGGTACTGCTCCATGAACGGCGTCAAGCGCTGATCGGGGTCACGGGCGGAGGTGTCGGTCATCGAGCGGGGATCTTCACGGGGAGAGAGGGGCGGCGCCTCGGCGGCGGAGTTTTCGCGGCGACCATAGCCCAGCCGGCGCCGCCGGGCGACAGGCGAGGGGCACCGTCCACGCTTCGCCGCCGCCACCGTCTCGCCCACTCGAGACGAAAGAGGAGCCCCTTCCGGCGCACTTCGTCTTGAGCGCTCGATTTGGGGCGACTATGGTCGCCTCCCCTCGATGCGTTCGCATTCACCGGAAAATCGACGGCCCACCGCCGATCGGTCCGGATCACCTCACCCGCGTCGAGGAGAACGAGGCGGTCCTGTCGAGACCGCCCCCGGAGTGAGACATGGACCACAACGAGAAGCCCGCCGGCCGTCCCGCCCGCCTCGCCGTCACCGATCAGGAAGCCCTCCAGTTCCACGCCCAGGGCAAGCCGGGCAAACTGGAGATCGTGGCGACCAAGCCGATGGCGACCCAGCGCGACCTCGCGCTCGCCTATTCGCCGGGCGTCGCGGTACCGGTCCGGGCGATCGCCGACGATCCGGCCAAGGCCTACGACTACACGTCGAAGGGCAATCTCGTCGCGGTCATCTCCAACGGCACCGCCATTCTCGGTCTCGGCAATCTCGGCGCGCTCGCCTCGAAGCCGGTGATGGAGGGCAAGGCGGTCCTGTTCAAGCGCTTCGCCGACGTCGATTCGATCGATCTCGAGGTGGCGACCGAGGATCCGGACGAGTTCATCGCCGCCGTGCGCCATCTCGGGCCCTCCTTCGGCGGCATCAACCTCGAGGACATCAAGGCGCCGGAGTGCTTCATCATCGAAAGCCGGCTCCGTGAGCTCATGGAGATCCCGGTCTTCCACGACGATCAGCACGGCACCGCGATCATCTCCGCCGCCGGCATCATCAACGCCCTGCATCTGACCGGCCGGTCGATGAAGGACGCCAAGCTCGTCTGCAACGGCGCCGGCGCCGCCGGCATCGCCTGCATCGAGCTGGTCAAGGCGATGGGCTTCCGAGCCGACAACGTCACCCTGTGCGACACCAAGGGCGTGGTCTGGAAAGGCCGCACCGAGGGCATGAACCAGTGGAAGTCGGCCCACGCGGTCGAGACCGAGGCGCGCACGCTCGCCGAGGCCGTCGCCGGCGCCGACATCTTCTTCGGCCTCTCGGCCACGGGCGCGCTGACCCCCGAGATGGTCGCCTCGATGGCGAAGAACCCGATCATCTTCGCCATGGCCAACCCCGATCCGGAGATCACTCCGGAAGAGGTCGCCGCCGTCCGCGACGACGCCATCGTGGCGACGGGGCGGTCGGACTATCCGAACCAGGTCAACAACGTCCTCGGCTTCCCCTACATCTTCCGCGGCGCCCTCGACGTGCGGGCGACCACCATCAACGAGGAGATGAAGATCGCGGCGGCCCGGGCGATCGCCCAGCTGGCCCGCGAGGACGTGCCGGACGAGGTCGCCGCCGCCTATCGCGGCGTGCGTCCGAAGTTCGGTCCGCAGTACATCATCCCGGTGCCGTTCGACCCGCGTCTGATCTCCGAGATCCCGGTGGCGGTGGCGCAGGCGGCGATGGAATCCGGCGTCGCCCGTCGCCCGATCGTCGACATGGCGGCTTATCGCCAGAGCCTCTCGGCGCGTCGCGATCCGGTCGCCGGGACGCTGCAGCGCGTCTTCTCCAAGCTCCGCGCCGAACCGCGCCGGGTCGTCTTCGCCGAGGGCGAGGAAGAGCCGGTGATCCGCGCCGCCGCCTCCTTCGTCAATCAGGGTCTCGGCAAGGCGATCCTGGTCGGCCGTGAGGATCGCATCGCCGCCGTCGCCGAGGCCGGCGGCCTCGCCCTTCCCGAGGACGTCGAGATCGTCAACGTCCTGACCTCGCCGCGGGTCAAGGCCTACACCGATCATCTCTACGAGCGGCAGCAGCGCTCCGGCTTCCTCTACCGCGACTGCGCTCGCCTGGTGCTCGACCGCAACTACTTCGCCACCTCGATGGTGGCGCTCGGCGACGCCGACGCCATGGTGTCGGGCGTCACCCGTCACTTCACGACGGTGCTCAACGACGTC
>JAAYVT010000220.1 GCA_012517025.1 Phyllobacteriaceae bacterium
CACGACGTCATCGCCTTCTTGACCCACCTCGCCGAAATCGTCGGCCCCTCGGCCCGTTTCGTCCACCAGGGCATGACCTCCTCGGACGTGCTCGACACCTGCCTCGCCGTCCAGCTGGCGCGGGCCTGCGACATCCTGATCGCCGACGTCGATCGGGTGCTCGCGGCGCTGAAGACCCGGGCGATGGAGCACAAGTACACCCCGACCATCGGCCGCAGCCACGGCATCCACGCCGAGCCGGTGACCTTCGGCCTCAAGCTCGCCGAGGCCTACGTCGAGTTCCAGCGCAATCGCGCCCGCCTCGTCGCCGCCCGCGCCGAGATCGCCACCTGCGCCATCTCCGGCGCCGTCGGCACCTTCGCCAACATCGATCCGCGCGTCGAGGCCCACGTCGCCGCGAAGATGGGGCTGACCGTCGAGCCGGTCTCCACTCAGGTGATCCCGCGCGACCGTCACGCCATGTTCTTCGCCACCCTCGGCGTCGTCGCCTCGTCGATCGAGCGCGTGGCGATCGAGATCCGGCATCTACAGCGCACCGAGGTGCTGGAGGCGGAGGAGTATTTCTCCCCCGGCCAGAAGGGCTCCTCGGCGATGCCGCACAAGCGCAACCCGGTCCTGACCGAGAACCTGACCGGCCTCGCCCGGATGGTGCGCGCCTATGCCTTCCCGGCGATGGAGAACGTCGCCCTTTGGCACGAGCGCGACATCTCGCACTCCTCGGTCGAGCGGATGATCGGCCCGGACGCCACCATCACCCTCGACTTCGCGCTCACCCGCCTCGCCGGCGTGATCGAGAAGCTGGTGGTCTACCCCGAGCGGATGATGCAGAACCTCGACCGCCTCGGCGGCCTCGTCCATTCGCAGCGCATCCTGCTGGCGCTGACCCAGCACGGCGTTTCTCGCGAAGACGCCTATCGTCTGGTCCAGCGCAACGCCATGAAGGTGTGGGACAGCTACCAGCAGACCGGCGCCGCCACCGTCGACTTCCTGACCGAACTCCTCGCCGACGCCGACGTCCGCAAGGCGCTGTCGGAGGAAGAGATCCGCGAGCGCTTCGACCTCGGCTATCACACCAAGCACGTCGACACGGTGTTCGCCCGCGTCTTCGGCTGAACCGAACCCCTCCAGAGGCGAAGAAGCCCCGCCGAGACGCCTCGGCGGGGCTTCTTCATGTCCGGATCCCGTCCGAAGCCACTCAATAACCGTCGCTGATCTCGCCGACGTTCTCGACCTCGCGCGTCTCGGCGAGCATCGCCGCGATGCCGGTCTGGACGTAGCCGACGTCCCAGCCGACGGTGACGAAGTCGAAGCCCATCCGCCGCAGCACGCCGGCCCGCGCCCCCGACCCGCCGAAGATGCCGGAGACCTTGCCCGCCGCCTTCGCCGAGGCGGCGATCCGCGCCAGCGGCGCATCGAGGAAGTCCGCCTCCGGCTCCACCTTCGCGCCGTCGGTCAGGGCGATGCACAGATCGTTCGGCCCGACGAACACCCCGTCGATGCCCTCCACAGCCAGGATTTCGTCGACCGCCGCCAGTCCCTCACGCGTCTCGATCATCGCGAAGGCGAGGGTGAAGCCGTCGGCGCCGGCGAGCCACTCCGCCGGGCTCGACATGCCGGCGAGCGCCATCGCCCGCCCCGGCCCCCACGACCGGCCGCCGCACGGCGGATATTTGACGAACTCGACGAACCGCCGGGCGTCGTCGGCACCGTCGATCATCGGCGCGATCACCCCGGCCGCGCCGACGTCGAGCGCCCGGCTGGCGGTCGCGAAGGCGCCGACCGGCACCCGCACCACCGTCGGCTTGCCCGCCGCCGCCGCCGTCGCCACCCCGGCGACCATCGCGCCGGCATCGAGGAAACCGTGCTGCATGTCGAGCACCACCGCGTCGAGCGGCGTGCGCGCCACCGCGTCGACGAAGGCGGTGTCGGTATGGCCGACCCAACCGGCGAACGCCCCCTCACCCGAGCGCAACCGCGCCGCCAGCGAAAATGCCGCACTGAGTTCACGCGCGCGAGACATGGACGACTCCTCGTCGAAAACGCCGAGACGGCGCGCGAACCCGAGGCTCGCGCGCCGTCGAAAATCCTCGGATCCGGCTTCAGCCCTGCGCTTTGACCTGATCGATCGCCGTCGCCATCAGCTCGTCCATGGTGCGGCGAATCTGGTGTTCCGACTGCGCCACGCCGGCCGCGGTGAGATCGGCCAGCACCTTGGCGATCACGTCGGCGTCACCGCCCTCGGCCAGATCCGCCTCCACGACGGTCTTGGCGTAGGCCGCCGCCGCGTCGCCGGAAATCCCCATCTTCTCGGCAGCCCACAGCCCAAGGAGCTTGTTGCGCCGCGCGGTTGCCTTGAACTGAAGCTCTTCGTCGTGAGCGTACTTCTGTTCGAAGGCTTCTTCACGCTTGTCGAAGGTGGTCATGTCTTCGATTCTCCTGGAAAACCGCGCCGGGATCCTATATGGGATCGACGATCGGCAGATTAGATAGCCTCCGGCGACGCTCAAATCAACGCGACGTTCGACCGATCGACGGATGCGAGCGGCACGCAGGGGCTTTCTTTCGTCCACATTGAGATGGGACGGCGTTTCGGCTAGGGTGCCCGCGAGAAGCGCGCGGGTGCGAGAGGCGATTCCCAACCTCTCACGACCCGCGCGTCGTTCTTCCACGCGGCCTCGTGTCGGTGACGACACGAGAAGGAGGGAGCGATCGCCGTCCTTTTCGTCGTCGGGCTCGCCCGCGACGGAACGTCGTCGCCGCCGGGATTCGTCCCGCGCCGGCTGCCACCGGAGGCCTTCGGCCCAATGGATTTCCTCACCAAGTCACGGTACGTACCCATGAATCGTCGGCGTCGCATCTACGAAGGCAAGGCCAAGATCCTTTACGAGGGCCCCGAACCCGGCACGCTCATCCAGCACTTCAAGGACGATGCGACCGCGTTCAACGCCAAGAAGCACGCCATCATCGACGGCAAGGGCGTCCTCAACAACCGCATCTCCGAGTTCATCTTCAACCAGCTGAACGCTCTGGGGGTGCCGACGCACTTCATCAAGCGGCTCAACATGCGCGAGCAGTTGATCCGCGAGGTCGAGATCATCCCGCTCGAGGTCGTCGTGCGCAACGTCTCGGCCGGCTCGCTGGCGACCCGCCTCGGCATCCCCGAGGGCACCCAGCTGCCGCGCTCGATCATCGAGTTCTATTACAAGAACGACGAGCTCAACGACCCGATGGTGTCGGAGGAGCACATCACGGCATTCGGATGGGCGAGCCCGCAGGACATCGACGACGTCATGGCGCTGGCCATCCGCGTCAACGACTTCCTCTCCGGCCTGTTCCTCGGCGTCGGCATCCGCCTCGTCGACTTCAAGCTGGAGTTCGGCCGGCTGTGGGAAGGCGACATGATGCGGATCGTGCTCGCCGACGAGATCTCGCCCGACAACTGCCGTCTGTGGGACCAGTCGACCGGCGACAAGCTCGACAAGGACCGCTTCCGCCGCGACCTCGGCGGCATGCTCGAGGCCTATCAGGAAGTCGCCCGTCGCCTCGGCATCCTCAACGACAACGCGGGCCCGGCCGCCACCACCCCGGCCCCGGCGGCGGCGCCCTCCTCCACCGAGGAGTGAGACCCGCGGCGACGCGAAGCATTCGGAAGAGCCGGCGTCCACCGACGTCGGCTCTTCGCGTTTCAGCAAGCCCGCCGCACCGCCGTCGGCGGGCGGAAAACCTTGCCCCACCCGGCGCCCCGTGCTACGCGCGAGCCCGAGATCGACGTCGCCGGCGGGTTCCCCGAGTCCCCGACCGGCCTTCCGTCGTTGCCCCTCCACCGCGTCCCGAGCGAGGATCGTCGCCATGAAAGCCCGCGTCACCGTCACCTTGAAGAACGGCGTTCTCGATCCCCAGGGCAAGGCCATCCAGGGCGCGTTGAAGAGCCTCGGCTTTTCCGGGATCGAGGACGTCCGCCAGGGCAAGCTGATCGAGCTCGAGCTCGCCGGCACCGATCGCGCCCAGGCCGAGGCGGAGCTGACCGACATGTGCGAGAAGCTGCTCGCCAACACCGTCATCGAGAACTACCGGATCGAGCTGATCTGACGGCTCTCCGCCGCCGATCCCTCCTCCCCTTTCGAGGCGCCGTCGCGCCGGACAGGAAAGAGCCCATGAAAGCCGCCGTTCTCGTCTTTCCCGGCATCAATCGCGAACGCGACATGGCCCGCGCCTTCGAAGAGGTGACCGGCGAGAAGCCCGCCATGGTCTGGCACACCGAGACCGAGCTGCCCGCCGGCGTCGACGTCGTCGCCGTCCCCGGCGGCTTCTCCTACGGCGATTATCTGCGCTGCGGCGCCATCGCCGGCCGCTCGCCGATCATCGCGGCGGTGCGTCGCCACGCCGAGCGCGGCGGCTACGTCCTCGGCGTCTGCAACGGCTTCCAGATCCTGACCGAGACCGGCCTTCTCCCCGGCGCGCTGATGCGCAACGCCTCGCTGCGCTTCGTCTGCAAGGAGATCCGTCTCCGCGTCGACAACGCCGCCACCGCCTTCACCTCGGCCTATGCCGCCGGACAGGTGATCCGCTGCCCGATCGCCCACGGCGAAGGCAACTTCTTCGCCGATCCGGAGACGCTGGCGCGCCTCGAGGGCGACGGCCGGGTGGTGTTCCGCTATTGCGACGCCGACGGCCAGGTGAGCGAGGCGGCCAACCCCAACGGCTCGATCCACGGCATCGCCGGCATCGTCGACGAGACCGGCCGCGTCCTCGGCATGATGCCGCATCCCGAGAACCTGATCGAGGCGCTGCAGGGCGGCATCGACGGCCGCGGCCTGTTCGAGAGCCTCGCCAAGGTCGCCTGAGCGACCCCGCCGATCCTTTGTTTCGCGCTTGCCGGCGCCAGCCTCGAGAAGGCGACCCCATGATCCCGAACGACATCGCCATCACCCCCGAGATGATCAAGGACCACGGCCTCAAGCCGGACGAGTATCAGCGCATCCTCGATCTGATCGGCCGCGAGCCGACGATCACCGAGCTCGGCATCTTCTCGGCGATGTGGAACGAGCACTGTTCCTACAAGTCCTCGAAGAAGTGGCTGAAGAAGCTGCCGACCAAGGGCGCCCGCGTGCTCATCGGCCCCGGCGAGAACGCCGGCGTGGTCGACATCGGCGACGGTCAGGCGGTGGTCTTCAAGATGGAGAGCCACAATCACCCCTCCTACATCGAGCCCTATCAGGGCGCGACGACGGGTGTCGGCGGCATCCTGCGCGACGTCTTCACCATGGGTGCCCGCCCGATCGCGGCGATGAATGCGCTGCGCTTCGGCGAGCCGGACCATCCCAAGACCCGCCACGTCGTCTCCGGCGTGGTCGCCGGCGTCGGCGGCTACGGCAACTCCTTCGGCGTGCCGACCGTCGGCGGTGAGGTCGAGTTCCACCCCCGCTACAACGGCAACTGTCTGGTCAACGCCTTCGCCGCCGGCCTTCTGAAGTCCGACGAGATCTTCCTGTCGGAAGCCAAGGGCGTCGGCATGCCGGTGGTCTACCTCGGCTCCAAGACCGGTCGCGACGGCATGGGCGGCGCCACCATGGCCTCGGCCGAATTCGACGACAACAGCCACGAGAAGCGCCCGACCGTGCAGGTCGGCGACCCCTTCTCCGAGAAGCTGCTGCTCGAGGCCTCGCTGGAACTGATGGCGTCGGGCTCCGTCATCGCCATCCAGGACATGGGCGCGGCCGGCCTCACCTGCTCGGCGGTCGAGATGGGCGCCAAGGGCAACCTCGGCCTGACCCTCGACCTCGACAAGGTGCCGACCCGCGAGCCGGGCATGACCGCCTACGAGATGATGCTGTCGGAGAGCCAGGAGCGCATGCTGATGGTGCTCCATCCGCATCTCGAGGCCCAGGCGGAAGCGATCTTCCGCAAGTGGGACCTCGACTTCGCGGTCTGCGGCGAGACCACCGACACGCTGCGCTTCGTGGTCAAGCACCACGGCGAGGTGATGGCCGATCTGCCGATCAAGGATCTCGGCGATCAGGCCCCCGAATACGATCGGCCGTGGGTCGAGCCGGCGGTCCAGCCGGTGCTGCCGGTCTCCGAGGTTCCCGCGCCGCAAGACTATGCGAAGGCGCTGCTCGATCTCCTCGGCAGCCCGAACCTCTCCTCGCGCCGCTGGGTGTGGGAGCAGTACGACCACCTGATCCAGGGCAACACCGTGCAGCGCCCCGGCGGCGACGCGGCGGTGGTGCGGGTCGAGCGGCCGAACGGCGGCATTGCAAAGGGTCTCGGCTTCACCTGCGACGTCACGCCCCGCTACGTCGAGGCGAACCCGCGCGAGGGCGGCAAACAGGCGATCGCGGAGACGTGGCGCAATCTCAACGCCGTCGGCGCCCTGCCGATCGCGGTGACCGACAACCTCAACTTCGGCAACCCCGAGCGGCCGGAGATCATGGGCCAGTTCGTCCGCGCCTTGGAAGGCATCGGCGAGGCCTGCATCGCCCTCGACATGCCGATCGTCTCCGGCAACGTGTCGCTCTACAACGAGACCAACGGCGTCGCCATCCTGCCGACCCCGACCATCGGCGCCGTCGGCCTGATGGACGACGTGACGAAGACCGTCGGCGTCGCCTTCGCAGGTGACGAGGACGTGATCCTGCTGGTCGGCGACACCACCGGCTGGATGGGCCAGTCGTCCTACCTCTACGAGCTCCACGGCCGCGAAGAAGGCGCTCCGCCGCCGGTCGATCTCGCGGTGGAGAAGAAGAACGGCAACTTCGTCCGCGAGGCGGTGATCGCCGGCCGGCTCACCGCCGCCCACGATCTTTCGACCGGCGGCCTCCTCGTCGCCCTCGCCGAGATGGCGATGGCCGGCGGCAAGGGCGCGCGGTTGATGCTTCCGGAGACCGACGTGCCGACGCACGCCTTCCTGTTCGGCGAGGATCAGGCCCGCTACGTCGTCACCGTGAAGCCGGACGAGGCCTCGCGTCTGATCGTCGACGCCGCCATGGCCGGCGTGCCGGTCACCGCGATCGGCGCGGTCGGCGCGAGCGATCTGGTGATCCCCGGCCTCTTGACGGTCGCCGTCGCCGACCTACGTCGTCGGCACGAATCTTGGATGCCGTCCTACATGAGCGCCGCCTGATCGGCGGCGCGACCGAGCGGCACGACGAAGCGTGGGCTTTGCGACGACGAGCGTCGCGAAGCCGCCGAGAGGGAGACCGACGTCCATGGCGATGACCGCCCCCGAAATCGAGAAGTTGATTCTGGCCGCCTTCCCGGCCGCGAAGGTCACCATCACCGATC
Source organism: Phyllobacteriaceae bacterium (assembly GCA_012517025.1). Lineage (GTDB taxonomy): Bacteria > Pseudomonadota > Alphaproteobacteria > Rhizobiales > Ancalomicrobiaceae > Pinisolibacter. The sequence goes on from JAAYVT010000220.1 coordinate 7,285, forward strand.
TGGCCGGCGACGGCGATCACTGGGCGGCGGAGATCGTCGCCCCCGAGTTCGCCGGCAAGTCGCGGGTGCAGCAGCACCAGCTGGTCAACGCGGCGCTGAAGGAGGCCCTCGCCGGGCCGTTGCACGCTCTCTCCTTGACCACGCGGGCGCCCGCGTGATCCTCTGATCCCCTCCCCCCGCGGGCCTTGACCCCGCTTGCCGGAAAGGAACCACAGATGTCCGACATTCAGGCCGAGATCGATTCCGTCGTGAAGTCCAACGACGTGCTGCTGTTCATGAAGGGCACCCCGAAGATGCCGCAGTGCGGCTTCTCCGGTCAGGTCGTTCAGATCCTCAATCACCTCGGCGTGCCCTTCAAGGGCGTCAACATCCTGGAGAGCGACGAGCTGCGCCAGGGCGTGAAGGACTATTCCAACTGGCCGACCTTCCCGCAGCTCTACGTCAAGGGCGAGTTCGTCGGCGGCGCCGACATCACCCGCGAGATGTTCCAGGCCGGCGAGCTGCAGACCCTGCTCAAGGAAAAGGGCCTCGTCGCCGCCTGAGCGACGCCGAACCATCCAGAATCGACGAAGGCCGGAGAGCAATCTCCGGCCTTTTCGCGTTCATCCCCGATCGCCGCTCAATGCTCGTGGCCGCAGCCGCAGCCCGGGCCGTGGCTGTGCAGACCGTGCGGTTCGGCCTCGATCGCCTCGCCGCGGCAGGCCGCGCACAGGCCGCGGACCTCGATCGTCCGCCCCGCGATCGCGAAGCCCGCCGCCGTCGCCGCCGCGCCGAGCAGGGCGTCGATGCCCTCCGCCGACCATTCCTCGACCCGCCGGCACGCCGTGCACACCGCGAACACCGTGCCTTTGGCGTGATCGCGGCCGCAGCAGGCGAAATAGGCGTTGAGCCCCTCCAACCGATGGATCTGCCCCGCCTTCTCCAGCCGCTCCAACGCCCGGTAGACCACCGGCGGCGACTGGATGCCCTGCGGCCGCAGACGGTCGAGCACCTGATAGGCGCTCATCGGCGTCTCCGCCTCGCGCAGCACCGTCAGAACCGCTTCGTCGCTCGCCGACCGAGGTCGCGCCATGTCGCTCTCCGCGCTGCCCGCCCGCGGCGAGCCGAGACCTCGCCCACCACGGGCGATCTCCCCGCCAGCATAGGCGATCCCTCGTCCCTCGTCAGCGGTGTGAATTTTTCCGCACTACCTGCGAACGATTCGCACGCTTCCGGAGTGACGTCGCGTCGCGAGACGGTTCTTTCAGAACGAAAGATCTTTCGAGAAAATTTGATCCAAGCCCCTGAAATCGTGTGCAATCTTTTCCGTTGCGTCGGTCGCGGAAGAATGACATCTTGGCTTCGGCTCCCCGAAAGAACGATCCTCGAGATCGCCCGATCGGAGGCCGAAAGCCTCTTTCCGCAACCGAAACACGACATGGCGCCGGTCACGATGCCGTCACGTTTCGTCCGTAGGAACAGAGTGTAGGTCAACTCGAACGCACCGCGCCGTCGCTCGACGACGCAATCTGCACCGGAAGGAGTATCGCGAGGGGTCGGCTGCGGGATGCACGTCGACCGGCGAAAAGGAGGTTCCCATGGGACGGACTGTCATGCCCACCCCTGACGTCGTCGATCTGCGGGATTGGACAGATCCCTGCATCGAGCCGACGCTCAACGAGCTTCTCGCCGACCCGATGATGGACCTCGTATTCCGTTCGGACAAATTGCGCCGAGAAAACGTCGAATCTTTCCTGAAGACGCAAGCGACGCGTCTCGCCGCGATGCCGCGCGCCTGGGAATCGATCTGCCGCTGCGCCTGATCCCTCTCGGGTCTCTCCGTCGAGCCGACGCCGCGCCTCCGCGCGGCGTCTTCGTTTCAACCGCCGCGACGCGTCGCCGTGCCCCTGCCCACCCGTGACGACGGATGGTGTCGCGTCACCGCCGATTTGCGCCGTCGAGCCGACCGCGCCTCGGAGCCCCACCCCCGAAACGACGAAGGCCGCCGGATTGCTCCGGCGGCCTTCGCATGTTCGATTTCGGCGAACCGATCAGCGCGAGTAGAACTCGACGACCAGGTTCGGCTCCATCTGCACCGGGTACGGTACGTCGGAGAGGCCCGGCACGCGCACGAACTTGGCGATCATCTTGCCGTGATCGACCTCGAGATACTCCGGCACGTCGCGCTCACCCGACTGGGCGGCCTCGAGCACCAGGGCGAGCTGCTTGGAGGCTTCCTTGACCTCGATCACGTCGCCGACCTTGATGCGGAACGACGCCACGTTGACGCGGCGGCCGTTGACCTTGACGTGGCCGTGGTTGATGAACTGACGGGCGGCGAACACGGTCGGCACGAACTTGGCGCGATAGACGATCGCGTCGAGACGACGCTCGAGCAGGCCGATCAGATTCTCCGACGAGTCGCCCTTGAGACGCAGCGCTTCCTGATAGGTGCGCTTGAACTGCTTCTCGGAGATGTTGCCGTAGTAGCCCTTGAGCTTCTGCTTGGCCTTCAGCTGCTGGCCGAAGTCCGAGAGCTTGCCCTTGCGGCGCTGGCCGTGCTGGCCCGGGCCGTATTCGCGCTTGGCGACCGGGGACTTGCCACGGCCCCAGATGTTCTCGCCCATACGGCGATCGATCTTGTATTTCGCGGAATGACGCTTCGACATCGCGGTCTCACGTTGGTTGGCGGGAACGGTCGCCCGTCCCTCGTTTCTGGTCGAGAGCGCGCCCTCCTCTGCGCCTGTTCGGCGCCGACAGGACCACTCCGAGCGTTTCGGCGGGTCCACGGGAGCACATGAAGAAACGTCGCGGACCAGAGATCCGCGACGTGGTGGGGGTCATAGAACTCCGTCGGACCGATGTCAACTCGCCCCAGGCGCCTTCGATCGGCCGCCGCGCAACGCGTCGACCTGCTTCATCTGATCGAGAAGCCGCAGTTCTTCCTGCTCGATCCGTTCGAGGCGCGGATCGAACCGCTCCGGGTGCGGGCAGGCCTTGCGACGCTCCCGTTGGCGATTCACCTCGCCTTGCGCCTCCTTGAAGGCCGGCACGTGGTTCGCCTGCGCCGGATCCTCGTCGTCGAAGTCCCTGGCGCCGCCGGCGCCCGCCGACGACACGCGGGTCGCGAGAGGCTTGGCGACCGCGTCCCGCATCCACGTCTCCGGATCCGAAACCCGGAGCACCATGTCTTTGAGGAGGATACGGAAGTCGACGTCGATCCCTCGCCCGCGAAAGCGCGTCCGCGCCAGCACGAGCTCTCGCATGTCCTCCTCCGCCGGCGCCTTCACCAGCGGCAGCCAACTCCGCACTTCCGATTCCATGCATTCGACAACGATGTCGTCGTAGTGCTTGATCCTGGCCGCTTCGAGATTGAAGGCGGCGACCGGCGAGCCGGCGTCGTAGGCGACGAGAAACCACTTCCGCGCCGCCGCCTCGTCCTTCCGCTCGATGATCCCGAACCGATACATCGAGGCGAGATTGTTGGCTGCCGGCGCGAACCCCGCCGCCGCCGCCTCGGCGTACCACAAATAGGCGAGCGCCCGCGCGTTCTCCGGCGTCGGCGTCGCGCCCGCCGCCGTCGACCGCGCGTCGACCAGCGCCTCGAACGCCTCCCCGCTCGGTAGACCGTTCACCCGGGCCTGTTCCTCCTCGCGGAGCGGCCGCCCCGCCTCGAGCGCCCGCCCGACCGCCGCCCGATAGATCTCCTCGTGGTGCCAACCGAGGTGGAACATCGCCGTGCGATCGCCGACCCGCGCCAGGCGGCGCAACGTCGTCACCCCCTGCGCCGGGTCGCCCACTCGGAAATAGAGCTCGGCCTGCGCCCGCATCCGTTGCCGACACGGGTCGTCGACCGGATCGCACGTCACCCGCGGCACGAACAACGAGGCGATCGGCACGCCGGTCGCGCGCGATTGGTAGATCAGGAACGCGCCGAACCCCACCGAGAAGGCGAGCGGAACCGCCACGAACATCGTTGCCTTGGCCATGCGACCTCCCCGTCGGCGCTTCGAACCGAAGCTCGACGATTAGGATGGAAACATTGCCACAACCTTGACGTTCATTTAGCGAATTCGTGCCATCCTGCGCGTCGGCCGCTCAGGCGCTCAACGACAACGCCGCCAGAAGCTCCACCAGCTCCCCGGAGGGCGCGGTGCCGGAGGTGAACACGGCGCGGCCGCGGCCGCACGCGGACCCCGCCCGGGCCGGGCCGACCAGCTGCACCACCCGCCGCGCGATCGCCGGCGCCGGGTCGATCCACTCGACCGGCCACGGCGCCGTGCGCCGGAAGCTGTCGAGCAGAAACGGATAGTGCGTGCAGGCGAGCACCACCCGGTCGGTGCGGCGTGCCCCGTGTTTGCGGAAACAGGGGCGGATCTCGGCGGCGACGTCGGCGTCCGCGATCGGCAGCCCGCGCATGTGCGCCTCGGCGAGGCCGGCGAGCCGGGTCGAGCCGACCAGCGTCACCTCGAGGTGACTGGCGTAGGTGTCGATCAGCGCATGCGTGTAGTCGCGCGCGACGGTGCCGACGGTGGCGAGCACCGAGATCATGCCGGAGCGCGTCGTCGAGGCGGCCGGTTTGATCGCCGGCACGGTGCCGACGAAGGTGGTCGAATAGGTCGAGCGCAGCGACGGCAGCACCAGCGTCGAGGCGGTGTTGCAGGCGATCACGAAGAGATCGGGCGCATGGGTGGCGATCAGCTCGCCGGCGAGCGCGACGATTCGCGTCGTCAACGCCGCCTCTTCCCAGGCGCCGTAGGGAAAGCCGGCGTCGTCGGCGACGTAGGTGAGTTCGGCGTCGGGTCGCGCCGCTCGGATCTCGCGCGCCACCGACAATCCGCCGATGCCGCTGTCGAACACCAGGATGCGCGTCGGACGATGCGGCGCCAGCCCGCTCTCCCACCCGTCGAGACCCGACGACCGGGAGGGGACCGCGATTTCGCCGTCGATCATGCGTTTTCTCCTTCGCCGCCCACCGGCGACGGTCCCGATCGTTCCCGAAGAAGAAGGAGAAGGTGGGGCGCGGATGCGACGCAGAACCTTCTCATCACCCGGCCCCGCACGAGACAATGACCGGACACGGTTAAGACGAGGTTGAGGAAAGATTGACGAAAAATGAAGACGGAAGAAGGGCTTCCGTCTCGCTTTCGGACTTCTCGCTCCGTCCGCCGCCGAGGTCGAAACGCGACGAATGCGGCAAACCAGCCTTGCGTTCGGTCCGCGTCGACGATTAAGGTGTAGTCTTATAAATATACAACTTTTAGATGTCGAGACTTTGCCGAGGTATTCCGATGTCCATTCATCTCAAATCGACCGTCCTGGGCTTGGTCGTCGCGCTGGCGGCATCGTCCGCCATGGCCGAGGCATCGTCGCCTCCGACCGATCCGACCGCCCTCGCCAAATGGTGCCGTTCGCAGATCTACAAGCGCTACTCGCACAGGGGCGCCGACGGAAAACGTCACCTGTTCAGAGAGTTCGTCGCCAGGTCGGTCAACGCGTGCATGACTTCGGGCGGAAAGACGCTTTGAGGGCTCTCTGAACTTCGACCCGAATGCGTCGTGGTTCAATTTCCTTTGTCGGAGAGCGATTCTTTGCGCTCCAACTCGGCGCGCGCCTGATCGAGCCGGGTCGGGCGGCGTTCCAGCGCCGCGATCACCCCGCGCAAGGTGCGGACCTCCTGTTCGGAGAGCCGCGCCTTTTGGAAGATCTGGCGCAGATTGCGCACCATCACCGGCCGTTTGGAGAGCGGACGGAAGAACTCGACCGCGTCGAGCGAGCCCTCGAGATGGTCGAACAGCGCCAGCAGATCGGCCTTTGAGGCCTGCGGCGAACGCTCCTTCTCGACGAACGGCGTCCAGGCGGGATCCCCCACCACCTGCCGGCGCCACTCGTAGGCGAGGATGATCACCGCCTGGGCGATGTTGAGCGAGGCGAACACCGGATCGACCGGGATCGTCACGATCCGATCGGCGAGCCCGACCTCGTCGGAGGTGAGCCCCCATTTCTCGCGACCGAACAGAATGCCGCTCGCCACCCCGGCGCGCGCCGCCACCATCAGCGACTGAGCCGCCACCGCCGGGCTCTCCACCTCTTTGGCGAGGTCGTGCGCCCGCGCCGTGGTGGCGAACACCAGCTCGAGATCGGCGATCGCGTCTTCCACCGTGTCGAAGAGCCGCACCTCGTCGATGATCGCGTCGCCTCGGCTCGCCGCCGCGCGCGCCTTGTCGTTCGGCCAGCCGTCGCGCGGTTTGATCAGACGCAGGTCTCTCAGGCCGAAATTCGCCATCGCGCGCGCCGCCGCGCCGATGTTCTCGCCCATCTGCGTCTCCACCAGCACGATCGCGGGGGGGCGAAGCCCCTCGGGCGTTGCCGTCGCCTCGACGTCCGACATTCCGTCACTCCATCGTCTCGATCGCCGACCGGTAAACCATCGTCTCGCCGCTGTCGACGCCGGCCGCGTTCGTCGCCGTCCCGCGCTCGGCGTCCACCGCACGGAGCGATTGACACGACCCCTTCGGCCTCCGAACATTCGCCGATCTTCCGTGAAGGAACCGACGATGGGCGAACACGACGCCGCGGTCCGAGAGGAACTCGGGCGCATCCTGGCGTCCGAACCCTTCGCCGCGTCGCCGATGCTCTCCGCCTTCCTGCGCCACGTCGTCGAGGAGACCCTGGCCGGGCGCGGCGACCGG
>JAAYVT010000221.1 GCA_012517025.1 Phyllobacteriaceae bacterium
AGGATCTGCCCCATGGTGATGAAATTCCAGAGATATCCGAGCTGGACGTCGGGTTCGCGGAAATATTCGACGATGAAGCGGGCGACGCCGTAGCCGGCGGTGAAGAGGCCGGCGATCACCCCCGGTCGGCTCAGGAGACCGGTGCGGAACACCAAGTGCCCGACCACCGCGAACAGCACCACGCCCTCGAGCGCCGCCTCGTAGAGCTGGCTCGGGTGGCGCGGCAGGATGCCGCCGTGCGGGAACACCATCGCCCACGGCACATCCGCCGCCCGCCCCCACAGCTCGCCGTTGATGAAGTTGGCGATCCGCCCGAAGAACAACCCGATCGGCGCGGCGGCGGCGACCAGATCGAACAGGGTGAGGAGCGGGAAGCTCTTCTTGCGGGTGAACAGCGCCATCGCCGCGACCACCCCGAGGAAGCCGCCGTGGAACGACATGCCGCCGCCCCACAGCATCGGGATCTCGTTCGGGTGGGCGAGATAATGCTCGGGATTGTAGAAGAGCACGTAGCCGATGCGGCCGCCGAGCACGATGCCGAGGGTCGCCCACAGCACGAAGTCGTCGAGCTCGGTCTCGTTCGGGCGCGGCCGCCCGCCCCACAGCCGATCGAGGCCGACGAGGCGCTTCAGATACCACCAGCCGATCAGGATCCCGGCGACGTAGGCGAGAGCGTACCAGCGGATCGCCAACGGACCGATCTGGAGCGCGATCGGATCGATCGCCGGAAACGGCAGGACGAGAAACGGCGGCATGGGGATCGGATCTTTCGAGCGCTACGGCCGGACAGTGCGGTTCGGCCTCGGTTCCGTCAAGACCGCACCCCTTGCGGGCACCGTCTCGCGCCCCCATAACACGGGGGTTGGGGCGAAAGCGTGAAACGCCGCCCACCAGGAGATCCCACCGTGACCCAGACCACCAACCGCTTCTTCGACGACGTCGCCAAGCTGGTGACCGATGCCGCCGGCGTCGCCCAGGGCCTCGGCCGCGAGGTCGAGACCGTGGTGCGCGCCCGGATGGAGAGCTTCCTCGCCGACATGGATCTGGTGAAGCGCGAGGAGTTCGAGGTGGTGCGCGACATGGCCGCCGCCGCCCGCGCCGAGAACGAGGCGCTGAAGACCCGCCTCGACGCGCTCGAGGCCCGTCTCACCAAGCTCGAGGGCGGCAAGTCCGACCTCTCCGAGACGCTGATCGCCGGCGATCCCTCCGGCCCCGCCGTCGGGTGAGGCGAGCGTGGATCGGATCCTCGTCTCCGCCTGCCTGATCGGCTGGCCGGTGCGCTGGGACGGATCGGCGAAGACCGCCGCTCATCCGCTGCTCGCGCGTTGGGCCGAGGAGGGCCGCCTCGTGCCGCTCTGCACGGAGACCATGGCCGGGCTCGCCACCCCTCGCCCCGCCGCCGAGATCGAGCCGCACGCCTCCGCCGCCGACGTCCTCGCCGGCCGCGCCCGCATCCGCGACGCGCAAGGCGGCGATCACACCGCCGCCTTTCTGGAGGGCGCCCGCATCGCCGCCGCCACCGCCCGCGTCCGCTCGATCCGCTTCGCACTGACGACCGACGGCAGCCCGTCCTGCGGCGTCGCCCGCATCGCCGAGGGCGACTTCTCCGGCGGCAAGCGTCCCGGCGAGGGCGTCGCCGTGCGCGCCTTGCGCGACGCCGGGGTCGAGGTCTTCGCCCTCGACGACGTCGAGGCCCTCGCCGCCCGCCTCGACGCGCCCACCGATCGCTGATCGCCCTCTGGACCGGACGCCGATACCGGTTTCCACCGATCGCGTGCTCGGAACGAACAACCTCGGCGCGCAAAATCGCACCGCCACCCTCGTCCCTTCGACGGAGAGACGGCGAACCGTCCACAGTTTCCCCGATGATCCGGGTCGATCGAGGTCGCGATCGGTCGTGGCGGCCCTATACTGAAATTCGTACGTGAGATTCGCGCCGCCGCCGTTCGATCCTTCGCACCGGCGACCGCTTCTCGACGGATCCCGAACCGGCGAAGGCGTTTTTCTTCGTCCGACCTCCGGGAGCCGGTGCTCCAGTTGCGTCTTCCCCGCGTCCGACCCGATGCCCACGCGAGACTTCGCCGATGAGCCTGATCGAATTGGAATTGGAACGCAGAGCCAACCCGGTCGACGTCATCGAGCACGTCGCCG
>JAAYVT010000222.1 GCA_012517025.1 Phyllobacteriaceae bacterium
CGGTGAGATCGAAGCCGAATTGAGAGTTCTCGCCGAAAAGATCGAAGCCAGCGAGGAAATGGAGGCGCTGACACGCGCCTTCGAGGGTGGCTTCGTCGATCCGGGCCCATCGGGTCTGATCTCGCGCGGTCGCGGCGACGTCCTGCCGACCGGACGCAACTTCTACTCCCTCGATCCACAGAAGGTGCCGACAGAAGCGGGCGCGGTGGTCGGCCGATTGCTCGCCGACACGCTGCTGGCCACGCACCTGCGCGAAAACGGGAGCTATCCGGAAAACGTCGCGTTCTATTGGCAGTGCACCGACATCATGTGGGCCGACGGCGAGGGACTTGCGCAAATGCTGCATCTGCTGGGCGTTCGCGTCCGGTGGCAGGGCAATGGTCGTGTTGCCGGCTTCGACGTCGTCCCGCTCGCCGAACTCGGACGGCCACGCATCGACGTCACGGTCCGGGCATCCGGACTGACGCGGGACAACTTCCCTCAGACCATCGATCTGCTCGACGATGCCGTTCAGACGGTGGCCGCTCTGGACGAGCCGCTCGACTTGAATTTCGTCAGGAAGCACTCACTCGAACGCATTGCCGAATTCGAAGGAGATGCGGCCGATCCGTCGGCTTGGCGTGAAGCGAACTATCGCATCTTCAGCGCGATGCCGGGCTCCTATGGCTCCGGTGTCAATCTGGCGGTCTACGCGTCTGCTTGGGAAACCGAGGAAGATCTCGCGGAAGTCTTCGTCGCCTGGAACAGCTACGCGTACGGCAAGGGGGTCAACGGCAAGGCGGCACGCAAGTCTCTGACCGCATCGTTGCGCACCGTCGATGCCAGTTTCGGCAAGACGATGAGCGATACCTACGACCTCTTTGGATGTCCCTGCCACTTCGGAACGCACGGCGGGCTTATCAACGCGGCACGCGTGCTGTCGGGGAAAGAGGTTCGCGACTACTACGGCGACACCCGCGAGCAGGGTGAGGCTCGCGTTCGTTCGCTGGCCGACGAAATCAGGCGCGTCGCCCGAGGCAAGATCCTCAACCCGATCTGGATCGAGAGCATGAAGGATCACGGCTACAAGGGGGCCGGCGACATCATGAAGAGGGTCGGCTACGTCTACGGCTGGCAGGCGACGTCGCGTCAGGTCGACGGAGCGATCTTCGACGACATCGCGCGGACCTTCATGATGGACGCCGAGAACCGCGCGTTCTTCGAGCAGTCGAACCCCTGGGCGCTCGAGGAGATTTCCAGACGCCTCATCGAAGCCGAAGGACGTGGCCTGTGGCAGCCGGCTCCCGATGTCGCGACGGAGTTGAAGTCGCTCTACGTCGAGATCGAAGGGTGGCTCGAGGAGAAGATGGGCGACATGGAAGGAGAGTTCCAGGGCGGCGCCATCGACGTGAAGCGGCTGGCCGAGATTCCCGGTTGGCAGAATGGTCTCGGAAGGGGTGTGGCATGACGTTTCCATTCGAAGCCATCGTCGGTCAGGAGCCGCTCAAGACCGCACTGATACTCAACGTCATCGATCCGGGAATCGGTGGCCTGCTCGTCATGGGCGAGAAAGGGACGGCCAAGTCGACGGCCATTCGGTCTCTCGCCGAACTCCTACCGAGGTTGGAAGCGATCGACTGGTGTCCCTGCCGTTGTGCACCGACGGGGCCTCGTTGCACGTGCTCGTCCTGCGCGGAGCCGGAGCCGAGCATCAAATCGGTTCCCATGCGGGTCGTCGAACTGCCCTTGGGGATCACGGAAGATCGTCTGGTCGGCAGCATCGACATCGAACACGCGTTGAAGGCCGGCGAGAAGCGTTTTGAACGCGGGCTCCTCGCAGAAGCGCATCGCAATTTTCTCTATGTCGACGAAGTCAATCTTCTCGAAGATCACATCGTCGATCTGTTGCTGGATTCGGCGGCAATGGGTGTGAACACCGTCGAACGCGAGGGAATCTCCATCAGTCATCCGGCCCGCTTCATCCTGGTCGGAAGCATGAATCCCGAAGAAGGGGATCTGCGACCGCAGTTGCTCGATCGGTTCGGCCTGGCCGTTCGGGTCTCCGCGCTGACCGACAAGGCCGCCCGAATGGAGGTCCTGAAACGGAGAATGGCCTACGACGCCGATCCTGCCGGCTTCTCTCTGGCCTGGAGGCAGGCGCAGGAGGCGATGGCCGAGCGCATCGTGAGCGCGCAGCGGCGGCTGGCCGATGTCCGCGTCGAAGACGGCGTTCTCGAACGGATCGTTTCGATCACGGCGGCGCTCGAACTGGACGGCCATCGCGCCGACATCGTCATGGTCAAGGCCGCTCGTGCGTTGGCAGCCTATCGCGGCGTCGGCGAAGTCGGTCCGGACGAGATATCGGAGGCGGCCCGCCACGCGCTCGTCCATCGACAGCGTCGGCTCCCCTTCGAGGATGCCGGCGACGGCCGAGCGCGCCTCTCGAAAATTCTCGAGGAGGTCTCGCCATGAGTCTCCTGCCGGGCATCTGGGGACAGGATGCGGCCTGTCTCGCGACTGTCCTCGCCGCGATCAATCCCTTCGTCGGCGGTGTTCTCTTGGCCGGTCCTCCGGGGACGGCGAAATCGACGATCGCGCGGACACTGGCCCATCTGCTCCCGGCAGGCACGGGGTTTCACACTCTGCCGCTCTCGGCGACGGAGGAGACCCTGTTGGGCGGGGTCGACCTGGAACGAACCCTCGGCGAGGGGCGCAGGGTTCGACAGGCCGGATTGCTCGAGCGGGTCCGGGGGGAAGCTCTGTTCGTCGACGATCTCCAACTCCTGCCGCGTGAACTCGCTTGGCTGCTGGCAGGGCACGAGGAGACTCTCCTGGTCGCCACCGCGAACCCGAACGATGGTGAATTGTCTCCGCACCTGCTGGACAGGTTCGGCCTGGCGGTAGCGATGGCGGATCTCCGCGAGCCGGATCAGCGTCTGAAGGTCCTGCACAGTGTGCTCGACCGATCCGATCCGTCGTCGCTGGTCGCGCTCGCGCGTCGCGTCGCCAAGGCACGAGAACAACTCGTAGCCCTTCCTCTGCTATCGGACGCGGTGCGCGAGCGAATTCAGGCTCTGGTCGAAGAGGCATCGTGCTCGAGCCATCGCTGCGATCTCTTTCTGGCGCAGGCGGCCCGGGCCCTGGCGGCTTGGGCGGGGGCACCCGCGGTTACGCCGAAGCACGTCGAGATCGTCGCACCGCTGGTTCTCGACCACCGTCGGACGGAACGAAGCGAGCCCCCTCCGCCGCCGCAGGGTGACGAAGGCGCATCCGGCGAAAGCGAGGTGGAGAGCCGGGAGGGCTCTCCGCCTCCCGAGAGCGCCGAAGGTTCGGACCGGCAGGTTTCCTCCGAAATGGAAGATCGGGATCGCGACGAAGAACAATCGGCGGAATCCTCGGCCAAGGAGGAAGTGATGGCGGTCGGCGAAACCTTCCCGGTGCGCCGTCTGAACCTGCCCAAGGATCGACTGCGGCGGCGCAACTCGGGACGTCGCACCAAGACACAGTCCAAAGGCCCCGATGGAAGGACGATCCGGACCGTCCCGCAAGGTGAAGCCAACGAGATCCATCTCTTCGCGAGCCTGCGAGCGGCGGCACCCTTTCAGCCATTGCGCGGCCGGATCGAC
>JAAYVT010000223.1 GCA_012517025.1 Phyllobacteriaceae bacterium
CAGATGCGCGTCGGCACCGACAGGAAGTCGTCGGCCGGCATGACGATGTGGCGATCGTCGAGTTCGGTGCGCACCGCCCGCCCCTCGGCGTCGAAGAAATAGCCCGAGGCGAATCCCACCGCGCCGAGGGCGCCGTATTCGAGCAGGCTCTGCGCCGTCATGAAGCCGCTGTGTTTCAACAGCGTCTCGCCGCCGAGATCGGTCACGCCGAACAGCGTCATCGAACAGGAGCGCAGCAGCCGGAAGTGCTGGGCGATGATCGGCTCGTCCATCAGCAGCGCCTTCATCTGCGGCGTCGAGACGATGCCCGGAGCATGGATGTTGACGCAGCGACCGCCGAGCTTCAGCGCGATGTTCGAGGTGCACAGTTCGGGCGAGAAGTCGTAGGTGGCGATCGAGCTGCCGGTCACCTGCGCGATGGTCGCGCTCGGCAGGTTCAACTGCGCCATCGCCTTCGACAGCGCCATCACCGTGCGTCCCCAGGCGACGCCGAGGACGCTGTCGGCGGTCAGCCGTTGTTCGAGCAGCCGCGCGCCGAGCCGCGCCACTCGCTCGAGCACCGGCCGGCCGTCGCCGAGCCGGGGGACAACGTAACATTCCTCGATCCCGGTCGCGGCGCGGATCTCCGAGCCGAGGCGGACGAGATCCATCCGCGACAGGTCGATCGACACCGTCACCATGCCCTCGTCGCGGGCCCGTTGCAGCAGGTTGAACACCGAAGCGCGCGAAATGCCGAACCGTGCGGCGATCTCGTCCTGCTTCAGGCCCTCCTCGTAATAGAGCCAAGCCGCCGTCAACACCGGATCCAACGCGAACTGCATCGGCGTCATCGCCTCGACGAGACCTCGCGGGTCGGCGGCATTCTTCTTCGACATGGTTCGGCCTCCTGGCCTCTCCTCCTTATCGCCTGTCGCGACCCGGTTCCAGGGGTTCCCTCCGATTGCAAATCGATTGAATGGCATATTCCAGACAATGATGAAATACGTCATTGACAAGCGCCACCGTGTTTTGAATTATGCCAACAACAACGATGTACCGGGAGGAACCCCGAGCATGAACATTCGTCCGTCCGCCGGTCTCACGGCCGGCGATCGCTGGAGTCGTCTCATCGACGACGTCGTCGCCGGCACATGGATCGACCCCGACGGCGGTCGTCCCGCCCGCGTTCCCTTCGATCAGGTGTTGATCGCCGACGACCTCGGCGGCGCCGAGGCGGCGCTGGTCGCATCGGTGATGCCGGCGGAGCGCTATGCCGTCGTCTGCGACGAGGCGACCCACGAGGCGCAGGGCCGCGCCGTCGCCGCCGCGCTCGGCGCCTCCGCCGATCTGGTGGTGCTCGATCATCCGCACGCCGACGAAGGCGAGGTCGAACGGCTGCGCGAGCGGACGCGGGGCGCCGACGCCCTGGTGGCGGTCGGATCGGGCACCATCAACGATCTGTGCAAGTACACAACCGCCGGCGACGGCCGGCGCTACTGCGTCTTCGGCACGGCGCCGTCGATGAACGGCTACACCTCGACCACCGCGTCGATCACGCTCGCCTCGGGCACCAAGACGACGATGAAGGCGCACGGCGCGCGCGGCGTCTTCTTCGACCTCGGCGTCAACGCCGCCGCCCCCGCCCGTCTGATCGCCGCCGGATTCGGCGACAGCATCTGCCGCTCGACGGCGCAGGTCGACTGGTACTTCAGCCACCGGCTGCTCGGCACCGCCTACCGGGTCGCGCCCTTCGCGTTGCAGGTCGAGGACGAGGCCGAACTGTTCGCCCGCTCCGCCGCCGTCGGCCGGCGCGATCCGATCGCGATCGGCTACCTGCATCGCCTGATGGTGCTGTGCGGCTTCGGCCTCACCCTGACCGGGATGAGCCATCCCGGCTCGATGGGCGAGCATCAGATCTCGCATTGGATCGACAGTTTCGCCGGCGATCGCCATCCCGGCACGGTGCACGGCCAACAGGTCGGGGTGACCTCGATCACCATGGCGCGGTTGCAGGAGCGGATCCTCGCCGAGACGGCGGCGCCGCGCGTCCGCCCGTTGCCGGTCGACGAGGCGGGCATTCGTCGCCGCTATCCGGCCGGCGCCGTCGACGCCATCCTCCCTGCCGCCCGCGCCAAGGCAATGGATCCGGCCGCCTGCGACCGCTTCAACGCCGAATTGGAACGGCAGTGGCCGGACCTGCGGCACGAGCTGCTCGCCCTGACGATCCCGGCCGACCGGCTCGCCACGCATCTGGCGGCGGCCGGTGGGGCGACCA
>JAAYVT010000224.1 GCA_012517025.1 Phyllobacteriaceae bacterium
CACGTTGATCGAGGGCATCACCTTCGGGGAGACGGACGTCGTCTCCATCGGCTCGTCGGACGACTATTATCTCTGGGCTGAATGGCATGAGGAACAGAAAAAGAACGGGATGCCGGCACTGATCGACGACTTCCCGGACGACGGCGCGCTTCGAAGCCACTTAAGCGGCTATTTCTCCTTCTCGAGCAGCCAGTTGCTCGTGCGGTCGATCACTCGGGCACGCGGCGACTTCATCGGCGGCCTGATGGCCTATGGCGCCGGTCGCCGCCTGCGGTCGCTCAGCACGGGCGCTTGGATGGACTTCGGTCATCTGCAGACCTATTATCAGTCGCGTACCCGAATGACGACGCAGCGCAGCTTCAACGACCTGCGGATCACCCGACGCGTCGTCGCCAAGTCCAGCCGCGATACCCGGAAAATGGCGGCCGAGGCCGCTTGGTACGAGCGGTTGCCTCGGCGTCTGCGGGCGTTCACCCCGCATCTTCTTGACGTGTCCGCGGATGGGGAGCGGACCGGCTATAAAGTGTAGTATCTGCACCACCTGCCGCTGAGCGATCTCTATGTGTTCGGGCGGTTGCCGAAGGCGGTCTGGCGCGGCATGTTTCGGGCGCTCGATGAATGGGTATCAGCCTGCGCCGAGTATCAATCCGAGGATCCCTCCCGGGAGATCGCCACCACTATACCGCTGTATCGGGAGAAGACGCTGGAGCGGCTTGAGCGATTCGCGGCGACCACCGGCACGTCGCTGGACGGCGCATGGACACTCAACGGCCGTCTTCTGCCGTCGTTGAGGGAAATCGTCGAGGTTGTCGCCGCGGCCGTGCCGCCGCCGGCTGAGCCGGACATCCGAGTGATTCACGGCGATCTTTGCTTCAGCAACGTGTTGTACGATTTCCGCACGCAACAGGTGAAGCTGATCGATCCCCGCGCTTTGAATGGGCTCGGCGAGCCGACAATCCACGGCGACCGGCGCTACGACTTGGCGAAACTACACCACTCCGTGATTGGGTTGTACGACTTCATTATCGCCGGCCGTTACCGCCTCGAACTCGGACCGGAACGCGGCATCACTTTCGACGTGCCTCGGGAACCGAGGATCCGTGAGATTCAAGAGGAGTTCCTCGCGACGCGCTTTGGTGGGTTGTCCCTTTGCGATGCCGCCAGTCTTCCCATCTCGATCCTGTTCTTCCTGTCGATGCTGCCGCTGCACGCCGACGAGCCGAAACGACAGACGGCCATGCTGGCGAACGCTCTGCGGCTTTACCGCGAACTGGAGCCGACGCGCCGGGGGGGCGTCGAACCGGCATGACGTTGTCCGGGCGGCGGGTATCAGTCGCTCGGGATCAGCTCGATCCATTGCAAGTGCAGGGCGAGAATCCGGTTGTCCTTCTCGCCCGGCCGTCTCCCCTGTCCGGGGCAGGAGAAGCGCGCGCGCGCGAAGCCGGACGGCTCGATCAGATCCTTGGAGATTTGGGCGTCCACCATCATCACGGCATCGTGCACGGACTGCCAGGACGCGCGGTCGAGCGGCGTGCCGTTCACGGACAACTCGACCGTCTCCGGCTGGAAACCGTCCAAGAAATCCACGCAGGCCCGTAGGCGATAGGGGCGCCTGGGTTCCAGCCACACGTCGAAAAACATATCCTCGCCGCACCAGTAAGAATAAAGACGCCGTCCGACGACTTCCGTACCGGAATCCTCCCGCCCGAAGGAATTCCGCTCCACGATCGATTCCCGCTGGTAGATTCCGTTGGCGTAGAAGGGGGCGTCGAAGTTCCAGTACCAGGTCGTTCGGCGCCGCTCGAGCTTGCAGCGATAGCGCGATCTGTTCTCGGCGAAGCGGTCGTCAAGGCTTCGCGCCGACTCGTCCTCGCGTGCCCGGACCGCGTCATAGAGATCGAGGTCGAGCGCGACCAAGCGTTCGATCTCGGCGATCGCCGCCTTCGGCACGTCATCCAGATCCTGGTTGTTCACGTTCAGCCGGTGCAGTTCCGTGTCGTTGGGAAGCGGCCAGTCCATGTCCATGCACAGGGCGGTGGTGCTCCGCGTCCAATGTTCGACGGTACCGACGTAGTCCAGCGCCTCAATGAAGGCCAGTGCGTCCTCAAGGGTCCGCCGCGCGCAGAGCCGGTCCACGAGGGACGGGCGCAGCCAGCCGTGCGGCGACACGAGCATGGGCGTCGCGAGAGCCTCCTCTATGCCGTATAGGCTGCATTGCAGGTTCATGACCTCGGCCCTCCCTTCCTCGCTGGCGAGAAAGGCGGGCAGATCCATGTCGGCGAACATCCCATATTCCGGCAGCCGGCTGGCCAGGGACCGCAGATGCTTGAAGTGGGAGATCGTCCGCACGACCGGGTGACGGACCAAGGAGATCGTCCGGAAGTCCCGGCCGCACAGC
>JAAYVT010000022.1 GCA_012517025.1 Phyllobacteriaceae bacterium
CGGCCGCGTCTTCTCGCGCGAGCAGTTGCTCGACGGGGTGTGGGGCATGGACGTCTACGTCGACGAACGCACCGTCGACGTTCACGTCGGCCGTCTGCGCAAGGCGATCAACCGCGCCCGCGAGCGCGACCCGATCCGCACCGTGCGCGGCTCCGGCTACGCCTTCGACGATCGCTTCGCCGCCGGCGTGTGAGCCGCGCCGGCGGTCCGGCGGCGCCGAGGAAACGACGCGAAAGAGAAAAGGCCCCGGCGATCGTCTCGCCGGGGCCTTTCTCGTGTTCGGGGCGCCTTCGCCTCAGGCGCGCAGGGCGCGGCGATCGCGGCGCCGGTCGGCGACCGGCTGATAGGCGATGCGGGCGTGATAGGCGCAGTAGGGGATGCCGACGTCGGAGCGACGGGCGCAGAAGTGGAAGTCGTCCGAATTCGGATCGCCGACCGGCCACTTGCAGGTCTGCTCGTTGATCTGCAGCACCGTGGCGTGCGGGATCAGCGGCTCGTCGGAGAGCGAGGTGAACTGCGGCGCCGGCGCCGCCTGGGGGCGCGCCACCGGCTGGGTCTCCGCCTTCAGCGCGGTCGCGCCGACGCTGATCGGACCGGCCTCGGTGCGGCCGGTGGAGGTCGCCGGACGCGGCATCGGCTTCTTCGGTCGGCCGGTCACCGGCTGCGGCGCCTTGGCCCGGCCGGACAGGCCGAGACGGTGGACCTTGCCGATCACCGCGTTGCGGGTGACGCCACCCAACTCGCCGGCGATCTGGCTGGCGCTGAGTCCCTCGCCCCAGAGTTTCTTGAGGAGGTCGACCCGCTCGTCGGTCCAGGAGATCATCGCTTCCCTCACAGTCTGGAGCGGCGCATCGAGCCCCGAATCCCTTCTCGCCCGGGGACACGCCCCAGTTGACGCCTCTCCCGGAGGAAGGCGACGACGCATGACGAGAACTTGTCGGATCGGGTGATCCGTCGCACGAGATGTCGTGTTTAATGAAAGGTAAACTACACTATCGCTAGACTCGCGAGCAAGGCTGGGCGGAATCGTTTCGGTGGATGAACGACCTCTTTTCCCCAGGCTTGAGTCCCATCGGCAACACTGCGCAGTGGTGGCCGCGGGCGCCTACGTAGTCTTTCGGGGGCGAACGGGACGACGACGGCGACGCCACGGAAAATCCGCCCGAGCCCGCGCCCGGAGATTGACAATTCCGCGTGCGCGCGAGCATTATCCCGCGCGAAATACGAGGTGCCGCCGCAGAGGCGGCATCGTTCGTTTCAGGGGGGGCGTCGCCTCTTCGCCGTCGCCGGCCCCTCGTTCCCTCGACCCGCGGGTCGTTCCTTCGTCGCCACCTTCGCCTCGGCCGCGCCGGGACATCGTCGGCGAAGGGCCCGCCATCGCTCTTTCCGGAGATGCTTCCGATGTCCGATTCCGCTCTCTTTCCCAGTTTCGCTCGGGCCGATCTCGCCTTCGAGCGAGGGGAGGGCGTGTGGCTGGAGACGGCGTCGGGAGAGCGATATCTCGACATGATGGGCGGCATCGCGGTCAATTCGCTCGGCCATTGTCATCCCCATCTCGTCGCCGCTCTGACCGAGCAGGCTGCGAAGCTGTGGCACGTGTCGAACGTCTTCGCCGCCCCGCATCAGGAGAAGCTCGCCCGGCGTCTCACCGAGACCTCGTTCGCCGACCGCGTCTTCTTCACCAATTCCGGCGCCGAGGCGCTCGAATGTGCGATCAAGACGGCGCGCCGCCGCCAGTTCCACGAGGGCCGGCCGGAGCGCTATCGGCTGATCACCTTCGAGGGCGCCTTCCACGGCCGCACCCTGGCGACCATCGCCGCCGGCGGCCAGGAGAAGTACATCGAGGGCTTCGGCCCCAAGGTCGACGGCTTCGACAAGGTCGACGGCTTCGACGAGGAGAAGGTGCTGGCTGCGATCGGGCCGGAGACCGCCGGCATCCTGATCGAGCCGATCCAGGGCGAGGGCGGCATCCGCCCGGTGCCGCGCGCCTTCCTCGCCTTCCTGCGCAAGGTCTGCGACGAGCAGGGTCTGTCGCTGGTGTTCGACGAGGTCCAGTGCGGCATGGGCCGCACCGGCCGGCTGTGGGCCTACGAGCTCTCCGGCGTCGAGCCCGACATTCTCGCCTCGGCCAAGGGCATCGGCGGCGGCTTCCCGCTCGGCGCCTGCCTCGCCACCGAAGCGGCGGCGGCCGGCATGACCCCCGGGACGCACGGCACCACCTACGGCGGCGGTCTGCTCGCCATGGCGGCCGGCAACGCCGTGCTCGACGTGATCCTCGAGCCCGACTTCCTGGAGAAGGTCCGCGATCGCGGCCTGCGCCTCAAGCAGAAACTGGCGGCGGTGGTCGACCTCCACCCCGGCCTCTTCTCCGAGGTGCGCGGCGAGGGCCTGATGCTCGGACTGGTGTGCCGTCGCTCGCCCGCCGAGGTGGTCGCGGCGATGCGCGAACAGAAGCTGTTGACCGTCGGAGCCGGCGGCAACGTGGTGCGTTTCCTCCCCGCCCTGGTGGTGAGCGACGCCGAAATCGACGAGGCCGTGGCGCGCACGGAAGCCGCCGCCCGGTCGCTCCTTCAGGCCGAAAAGGGGGCCGCAGCGTGACTCTCGCATCCGGTAAGCGGCATTTTCTCGATCTGACCGACGTGAGCGCGGAGGATCTGCGCACCATCCTCGACGAGGCCACCCGCCTGAAGCGTCTGCGAAACGGCGCCTTCCGCGGCCAGGGTCCGCTCGCCGGCAAGGTGTTGGCGATGATCTTCGAGCGTCCCTCGACCCGCACCCGCGTCTCCTTCGACGTCGGCATGCGCGAGCTCGGCGGCGAGACCGTCATGCTGACCGGCGACGAGATGCAGCTCGGCCGCGGCGAGACCATCGCCGACACCGCCCGGGTGCTCTCCCGCTTCGTCGACGCGATCATGATCCGCATTCTGAGCCACTCGGCGCTGATCGAGCTCGCCGAGAACGCCACCGTGCCGGTGATCAACGGGCTGACCAAGGCGTCCCATCCCTGCCAGATCATGGCCGACGTGATGACCTTCGAGGAACATCGCGGCCCGATCGCCGGCAAGACCATCGCCTGGGTCGGCGACGACAACAACGTGCTGACCTCGTGGATCCACGCCGCTCAGCGCTTCGACTGCCGCCTGCGCATCGCCACGCCGCCGGAGCTGGCGCCGAAGACCGAGATCTTCGGTTGGGCGCGCAAGATGGGCGCCGAGGTCACCTGGACCGACGACGTCTACGAGGCGGTGAAGGGCGTCGACTGCGTCATCACCGACACCTGGGTGTCGATGGGCGACGACGAGAGCGAACGCCGCCACAATCTCTTGAAGCCCTATCAGGTCAACGCCAAGCTGATGGCGCACACCGCCCCCGACGCGATCTTCATGCACTGCCTGCCGGCGCATCGCGACGAGGAGGTGACGGCGGAGATCATCGACGGGCCGCGCTCGGTGGTGTTCGACGAGGCGGAGAACCGCCTCCACGCCCAGAAGGGCGTGCTCGCCTGGTGCATGGGCGCCGTCGGGGCGTGAGCCCCTGGCGAAGCGCCCGCCACCGCCCCATATGAAGACCGAGTTACGAGCCGACGGCGCCACCCGCGCCGTCGGCTCGCCCCTTTTCGACGCGAGCCCGTCATGACCGAAACCACCGTCTCGAACGCCCCCGTCGCCCTCGACACCGTGCTGCCCTTCA
>JAAYVT010000023.1 GCA_012517025.1 Phyllobacteriaceae bacterium
CATTTCTCGTCGATCCTCTCAATGGTCGTCGTTCGAGGTTCGCCTCGGACGCGGCGGATCGTCGGTTTCCTCGCCGCGTTCGGGCTCGCGGGAACCGCGCGCCTCGCCGGACGGCGGCCTCAGCCTTCGGGCCGGACACGCGTGTCCGGCCCATCGTCTTCGGAGTGGGCGCAGTCCATGAACGCGGTCGTCATCGTCGAGTCTCCGGCCAAGGCCAAGACGATCAACAAGTACCTCGGCTCCGGCTACGAGGTGCTCGCCTCCTACGGCCACGTCCGCGACCTGCCGGCGAAAGACGGCTCGGTGCGTCCCGACGACGACTTCGCGATGGACTGGGAGGCCGACGCCAAAGGGGCGAAACGGCTCGGCGACATCATCAAGGCGGTCAAGGGATCGACCCGTGTGATCCTCGCCACCGACCCGGATCGCGAGGGCGAGGCTATCTCCTGGCACGTGCTGCAGGTGCTGCGGGACAAGAAGGCGCTGAAGGGGCAACCGGTCGAGCGGGTGGTGTTCAACGCCATCACCAAGAACTCGGTGCTCGAGGCGATGAAGAACCCGCGCGCCATCGACGAGGCGCTGGTCGACGCCTATCTGGCGCGGCGCGCCCTCGACTATCTGGTCGGCTTCAACCTGTCGCCGGTGCTGTGGCGCAAGCTGCCGGGCGCGCGCTCGGCCGGCCGCGTCCAGTCGGTGGCGCTGCGCATCGTGTGCGACCGCGAGCACGAGATCGAGACCTTCGTCGCGCAGGAATACTGGTCGATCGTGGCGCGGCTGGCGACGCCGGCGGGCGACGAGTTCGACGCCCGCGTGGTCGGGTTCCAGGGCAAGAAGCTCGGCCGGCTCGACGTCAAGACCGGCGGCGAGGCCGGCGCCATCCGTGAGATGTTGGAGACGGCGGCGATCTCGGTGGCGGCGATCGAGCGCAAGCCGGTCAAGCGCCATCCCTTCCCGCCCTTCACCACCTCGACGCTGCAACAGTCGGCGAGCTACGCGCTCGGTCTGTCGGCGGCGCGCACCATGCAGATCGCCCAGCGCCTCTACGAGGGCATCGAGATAGGCGGCGAGACCGTCGGCCTCATCACCTACATGCGAACCGACGGCGTCGACGTCGCTCCCGAGGCGCTGACCGGCATCCGCAAGGTGATCGGCCAGGACTTCGGCGCGCCCTATCTGCCCGAGGTGCCGCGCAAATACACCGCCAAGGCGAAGAATGCCCAGGAGGCGCACGAGGCGATCCGCCCGACCGATCTCACCCGCCGGCCGAAGGACGTGGCGAAGTTCCTCGAGCCGGAACAGGCCAAGCTCTACGAGCTGATCTGGAAGCGCACCGTGGCGAGCCAGATGGAATCGGCGGTGCTCGACCGCACCACCGTCGACATCGCCGCGCTCGCCGGCGCCGAGCGCTGCGACCTGCGCGCCACCGGCTCGGTCGTGAAGTTCGACGGCTTCCTCAAGCTCTATTCGGAAGGCCGCGACGACGAGGAGGACGAAGAGTCCAAGCGTCTTCCCGCGATGGCGGAGAAGGATCCGTTGGCGCGGCGCAAGATCACCGTCGACCAGCACTTCACCGAGCCGCCGCCGCGCTTCACCGAGGCGACGCTGGTGAAGAAGATGGAGGAGCTCGGCATCGGCCGTCCCTCGACCTATGCCGCGACGCTGCAGGTGTTGCGCGATCGCGACTACGTCGCCCTCGACAAGCGCCGGCTGATCCCGCAGGACAAGGGCCGCCTCGTCACGGCGTTCCTGGAGAGCTTCTTCCGCCGCTACGTCGAATACGACTTCACCGCCGATCTCGAGGAGAGCCTCGACAAGATCTCGGCGGCCGAGATCGACTGGAAGGCGGTGCTGCGGTCGTTCTGGGCGGAGTTCTCCGCCGCGATCGAGCAGACCAAGGAGCTGCGCGTCGCCGACGTGCTCGACGCGCTCAACGATCTGCTCGCCGCCCACGTCTTCCCCGACAAGGGCGACGGCTCGGATCCGCGCGCCTGCCCGTCCTGCGGCAACGGCCGGCTGAGCCTGAAGCTCTGCAAGTTCGGCTCGTTCATCGGCTGTTCGAACTATCCCGACTGCCGCTTCACCCGGCAGATGCAGGCCTCGGGCGCCGAGGGCGACGGCTCGGAAGGCCCCGGCGGCGACGGTCCCAAGGTGCTCGGCAGCGATCCCGAGACCGGGCTCGAGGTGACGTTGCGCTCCGGCCGCTTCGGCCCCTACGTGCAGCTCGGCGAAGGCGACAAGCCGAAGCGCTCGTCGCTGCCCAAGGGCTGGTCGGCCGCCTCGATCGATCTGGAAAAGGCGTTGCGCCTGCTGTCGCTGCCGCGCGAGGTCGGCATTCATCCGGAGAGCGGCAAACCGATCACCGCCGGCCTCGGCCGTTTCGGGCCGTTCGTGCTGCACGACGGCACCTACGCCAATCTGGCGAGCGCCGACGAGGTGTTCGACGTCGGCATCAATCGTGCCGTGACGCTGATCGCCGAGAAGAAGGCGGGCGGGCGTGGACGGGCGACACCGGCGGCGCTGAAGGAGCTCGGCGAACATCCGACGCTGGGCGGTGCGGTCACCGTGCGCGACGGCCGCTACGGCCCCTACGTCGCCCACGAGAAGGTCTACGCGACGCTGCCCAAGGGCGTCGATCCGCAGAGCGTGACGATGGAGATGGCGGTGGCGCTGGTCGCGGAAAAGGCGGCGAAGTCGCCGGCCAAGACCGCGCGGGCCAAGCCGAAGGCCACCAAGGCGGCGCCGAAGAGCGCGGCGGCGGCCGGTGCCGAGCCGAAGGCCGCGGCCAAGGCGAAGACCGCGACGAAGGCGAAGGCGGCGGCGAAGACCACCGCGGCGACCTCGACGCGCAAACCGGCGGCACGCGGCAAGGCGAAACCGGAGGCGTGAGCGGGTGGCGACGGGCCGGGCGCGGAGATCGTCGAGATCTTCGCGATTCCGTTCACCTTTCGGCAACCGCGCCGTGTGATTTCAGTTCACACTTCCGCAGGGGAAAGAATTCATCCGGGTTTCTGCGGTAGGTTCGCACCGTATCGAACGCGCGGGTCCGATCTTCGGCTCGCGCTCGGAGACGGCGACCGTGAGATTCCTGACCTGGACCTTACAGCTCGCGTCGCGACGCAACATTCGCTCGCGCAGCGATCTCTGGCGCTACGTGGCGCGCATGACGCTCTACATCGGCGCGTTGACGGCACTCGTCACCGTCGTGCAGATGCACGGGCGCGCCCTCACCGACGTCGTCGTCATCGCGACCGTCGCCTTCGCCGCCACCGCCGTCCTGTCGATCCCGATCACCTGGGAATTCGGGCGGATGTATCTCGACCTGTGGGACGCGACGCAGTCGCTGCACCGGCTCGCCCGCACCGATCTCCAGACCGGGCTGCTCAACAACCGCACCTTCGTGCATCAGGTCGAGGAACGGCTGGCCAGCGGGCGGCGAGTGGCGCTGCTGCTCGCCGATCTCGATCGGTTCAAGGCGATCAACGACCGTCACGGCCATCCGATCGGCGACGAAGTGATCGCGGCGGTCGGCACGGTGATTCGCGATCTGTTCGGCGAGGGCATGATCTTCGGGCGGATGGGCGGCGAGGAATTCGCGGTGGCGATCGAATGCCCGTTCGGCGAGAGCAAAGCCGCTCGCGAGATCTGCGACCGCTGGGCGGAAGAGCTGCGCCGCCGCGTCGCCGAGCTGCGGATCGAGGGCGCCGGCGAGGAGATCGCGCCGACGGTGTCGATCGGCATCGCCCGCTCGAACGGCGACGACGGATTCTCCGGTCTCTACGCCCGCGCCGACAAGGCGCTCTACATGGCCAAGTCGGCCGGCCGCAACCGCATCGTCGACGAAGGCCACGTCGAGTTCGTCGGCGCGATCCGGCGGCTGGAGATCGAGGCGGGCTCGATGCGCGGAGCCGCCGAGGCCGTCGCGGTGATCTGACCCTCGACGGCGTCGCGACCGGCGACAGGGCGGACGCGAGGGTCTATCCTCGGCGCCGACCCGCAACCGGAACCACGCGATCTTGGCCCCGAGCTCTCCCTCCGACCGTTCCTCGACCGGCACCCGCCCGCGCCTCGGCGACGCCCTGCCCTCGCGCGAGGAGATCCTCGCCTATCTCTCCGAACATCCCGGCGCGGCCGGCAAACGCGACATCGCGCGCGCCTTCGGCATCACCGGCGGCGCCAAGATCGCGCTGAAGCGCATCCTCAAGGAGCTCGCCTCGGAGGGCGTCGTCTCGGTCAAGCGGCGCAAGCTGACGCCGAAGGGCGAACTCTCCACCGTCTTCGTCGCCGACGTGACCCGGCGCGACGCCCACGGCGAGTTGCTCGCCATCCCCGACGAATGGGACGAAGAGGAGAACGGCCCGGCGCCGGTGGTGCTGGTGCTGCCCGAACCGAAGGCGCGACGAGCGGCGCCGCGACCGGCCGCCGGCATCGGCGACCGGGTGTTGCTGCGCATCGCCGACGTCGACGTCGAGCTGCCCGAGGGGGTGGCGCACGCCGCCCGCATCGTCCGGGTGCTCGACAAGAAGCCGCCGGAGGCCCTCGGCATCGTCCGCTTGGTGCCGGGCGGCGCGCGAATCATGACGATCGACAAGAAGGGGCGCGAGCTGCAGGTCGCCGAGGCGGATCTCGCCGACGCGCAGGAGGGCGATCTCGTCGCCCTCGACCTCCTCCGCTCCGGCGGCCGGCTCGGCCTCGGCCGCGCCAAGGTGCGCACCGTCGTCGGCTCGATGGCCTCGGAACGGGCGGTCAGCGAAATCGCGCTGCACGTGCACGGCATTCCGCACGTCTTCCCGACCGCCGTGGTGGTGGAGGCGGAGGCGTGCGAGCCGGTGACGCTCGGCAAGCGCGAGGATTGGCGCGCCCTGCCCCTCGTCACCATCGACCCGCCCGACGCCAAGGACCACGACGACGCCGTCCACGCCGCCCCCGACGACGACCCGGAGAATCCCGGTGGTTTCGTCGTCACGGTGGCGATCGCCGACGTCGCCCATTACGTCCGCCCCGGCGCGGCGCTCGACCGCGAGGCGCAGCATCGCGGCAACTCGGTCTATTTCCCCGATCGCGTCGTGCCGATGCTGCCGGAGAAGATCTCGACCGACCTCTGTTCGCTGCGCGAGAAGGAGGATCGGCCGGCGATCGCGGTCCGGATGATCTTCTCGGCGGAGGGCCGCAAGCTCTCCCACACCTTCCATCGCATCCTGATGCGCTCGGCGGCGAAGCTCGCCTACCAACAGGCTCAGGCGGCGATCGACGGACGGGTGGACGAGAAGACCGACACGCTGGTCGAGGGTGTCTTGAAGCCGCTTTGGGCGGCCTACGCCGCCTTGAAGCGGGCGCGCGATGCCCGCGAGCCACTCGATCTCGATCTGCCGGAGCGCAAGATCCTGTTGAAGCCGGACGGCACCGTCGACAAGGTGATCGTGCCGGAGCGCCTCGACGCCCACAAGCTGATCGAGGAGTACATGATTCAGGCCAACGTCGCGGCGGCGGAGACGCTGGAGAAGCATCGGGTGCCGCTGCTCTTCCGCATCCACGACATGCCGTCGGACGAGAAGATCAACGCGCTCAAGGAATTCTTGTCCACTCTCGACATCAAGCTCGGCGCCAAGGGCGGGCTGAAGCCGGCGATGTTCAATTCGATCCTGGCCAAGGTCGCCGACACGCCGAAGGCCGGCCTCGTCAACGAGGTGGTGCTGCGCTCGCAGGCGCAGGCGGAATACAACCCGCACAACATCGGCCACTTCGGCCTGCATCTGAGGCGCTACGCCCATTTCACTTCGCCGATCCGCCGCTACGCCGACCTCGTCGTGCATCGCGGCCTGATCCGGGCGCTGGGGCTCGGTCCGGACGGGTTGCCGGAGACCTGGGACGACAAGCTCGAGGCGATCGGCGCGGAGATCTCGGCGTGCGAGCGCCGCGCCATGGCGGCGGAGCGCGACACCATCGACCGGCTGATCGCCCGTTGGCTGATGGACAAGGTCGGCGCGACCTTCCGCGGCAAGATCTCGGGCGTCACCAAGTCGGGTCTGTTCTGCCGTCTCGACGACACCGGCGCCGACGGCTTCATCCCGGCCGCCACCATCGGCGACGACTACTACGTCTACGATCAGGCCGGCCACGCGATGATCGGCAGCCGCACCGGCGAGACCTACCGGCTCGGCGACGTGATCGAGGTGCGGCTGGTCGAGGCGCAGCCCTTCGCCGGGGCCCTGCGCTTCGAGCTGTTGAGCGAAGGCACGATCGAACGCGGCCTCGGCCGCAAGCGCCTCGCCGGCCTCGCCCGCGAGGCCGGACGGGTGCGCGGCGCGCCGTCGCGCGGCCGCAAGGGACCCAAACGCAGAGGGTGAGACGCATGCTCGAGATCTGGGGCCGGACCAATTCGGTCAACGTCAAGAAGGCGCTGTGGACGCTCGAAGAGCTCGGCCTGCCCTACGAGCGGCACGACGCCGGCGGCGCCTTCGGGGTGGTCGAGACGCCGGCCTATCGGGCGATGAACCCGAACGGGCTGGTGCCGACGCTGGTCGACGGCGACTTCAGCTTATGGGAATCGCACGCGATCGCCCGCTATCTCGCCGCGAAATACGGCGACGGACGGCTGATCCCGGCCGATCCGCAGCGCCGCGCCAAGGTCGAGCAGTGGATGGACTGGGTCCATTCCTTCGCCCACCCGTTCCGCGACGTGATCATCGGCCTCGTCCGCACCCCGCCGGAAAAGCGCGATCACGCCGCCATCGAGCGCGGCCGGCAGGTCTGCGCCGGGCTCTTCGCCATCGCCGACGCCGCGCTCTCCGCCCATCCCTGGCTCGCCGGCGACGACTTCTCGGTCGCCGACGTCGCGCTCGGCCCCTACGCCTACGTCTGGTTCGAGCTGCCGATCGAGCGGCCGGCGGCGCTGCATCTCGATCGCTGGTACGGGGAATTGCGGAAGCGCCCGGCCTGGGCGAAGATCGTGGCGATCGGTCTCAGCTGAGACCGGCGGCATACGAGAGGCCGGAGAACCGGCCCGAGGGAGGACCACGGATGCGCGTTTCCTTCGAGGACGGCGGAGGCGGTGGGCCGCGCGCGGCGGCGCCGCGTCCGCTCGCACGGTCGATCGGGCGGGGCCTGCGCGGGCGTTGCCCGAGCTGCGGCGCCGGCGCGCTGTTCGACGGGTTCCTGGCGATCCGACCGATCTGCCGGGTGTGTGGCGAGGAACTGCATCACCACCGCGCCGACGATCTGCCGCCCTATCTGACCATCCTGATCGTCGGCCACGTGGTGGTGAGCGGCCTGCTCGTCTGCGAGCGACTGTTCGCCCCGCCGGTGTGGCTCGAGACCGTGGTCTGGCTCGGCGTCGCCGGCCTCCTCTCGCTCGCCCTGCTGCGCCCGCTCAAGGGCGGCGTGGTGGGGCTGCAATGGGCGCTCGGCCTGCATGGTTTCGGCCGCGGCGCCTCCGCTTCCATTCCCTCGTCTCCCCTTCCCTTTCCCCCGAAAGTTCCGTGATGCATTCGATTTCCGACATTCTCGACGAACTCAACGCTCTCGATCGCACCGGTAAAGCCCCCTATTTCCGCCCCCGCGACGCCGCCACGCTGCTCGTGCTCGATCGCGGCGACGACGGAGCACTGCGGGTGCTGATGGGCAAGCGCCACATGCGCCACAAGTTCATGCCCGGCGCCTGGGTGTTCCCCGGTGGGCGGGTCGATGCGGTCGACAGCCGGGTGCGGGCGGTCGACGACTATGCCCCGGCGGTGCTGGACCGCTTGATGGTGGACATGAAGGGACCGAAGACCCCGGCGCGCGCCCGCGCCTTCGCGATCGCGGCGATCCGCGAGACCTGGGAAGAGGCCGGGCTGATGATCGGCACGGCGGGGGACGTCGCCTCGACCGCGAGCACGGAGGAAGACCCGCACGACGCCGCGCTCGCCTTCGCGGCGCATGGGCTCGTCCCGGCGATCGGCGCCATGCGCTTCGTCGCCCGCGCCATCACCCCGCCCGGCCGGCCGCGTCGGTTCGACACCCGCTTCTTCGCGATCTCGGCGCAGGCGATCGGCGCCCACGCCGCCTCCGGCGTCGGCCCGTCCGGCGAGCTCGAGGACGTCGCCTGGGTGACCTTCGCCGAGGCCCGCGCCCGGCCGGAGCTGCCGCCGATCACCAAGGCGGTGCTCGCCGAGCTCGACAACCGGCTGATCCGCGATCCCGCCTTCGGGACCGATCATCCGGTGCCCTATTATCGCTGGGTCCGCGACCGCTTCGTCCGCACCGAGATCTGACGCCCGGGGGATCCGATGACACTCGCCGCCCTCGCGCTCTTCGCCGGCGCTCTTTTCCTCAACGCCGGCACGCCCGGCCCGAGCGTCGCCGCGCTGGTGGCGCAAGTGCTGACGCGGGGGCCACGCGTGGTGCTGCCCTTCCTCGCCGCGATGTGGCTCGGCGAGGCGGCATGGCTCGCCGCCGCGATCGGCGGCCTCGCGGTGATCGCGGAACGGCTGCACGAGGTCTTCGTCGCGGTGAAATGGGCGGGCGTCGCCTATCTGCTGTGGCTCGCCTGGGGGCTGTGGCGGCGGCCGGGGGAGGACGCGCCCGCGGCCGACGAGGGCGTGGCGCGCGGATGGCGCCTGTTCGCCACCGGCCTGTCGATCACCGTCGGCAATCCCAAGATCATGGTCTTCTACGTGGCGCTGCTGCCGACCCTGGTCGACATCTCCCGCATCGACCTCGGCGCCTGGGCCGAACTCACCGCCGTGCAGATCGCGGTGATGGCCTTCGTCGACCTCTCCTGGGTCGGCATCGCCGGCCGAGCCCGCCGCTTCCTCGCCTCGCCGCGCGCGCTGCGCCTCACCCGTCGGGTGAGCGCGGTGGCGATGGGCGGGGCCGCGACGGCGATCGCCGCCCGCGCCTGAGGCGCACCTTACGACGAGTTAACTCGAAAACTTATACGTCGCGTCTTACTATGTGAGTGTGAAGGGAAGAGACCCGCGCGCCGCAACGAGGCGCCGCGCCGAGAGGCTCTTCTCCCGTCGAGACGCGCACCGAATTCGATGCCTCGAGGATCGTCCTCGCGGAGGGAGAGTCGCGTCGTCGACGGTCGAGGGAGGTCGATCATGACCCGCAAGACACTCGCCTTCGTCGCCGCGATCGCCGCCGCGACGCTTCTCGCCACCGCCACCGTCGACGCGCAGCCCGGCCCCGGATGGGGCATGGGGCAAGGCCAGGGGATGGGACGGGGCATGGGACTGAACCCGAACGCGCCGTGGCGCGAGCGCTTCGCCGCGATCGACACCAACGGCGACGGCGTGATCACCAAGGACGAGGTCGCCACCCAGGCGGAGATGGTGTTCGCCGCGATGGACGCCGATTCGAGCGGCGCCCTCACCAAGGAGGAATACATGGGCGTGCGGATGGGGGCGCAGCGCGGCTACAACCCCGCCCGCGTCGACGCCATGCAGAAGCAGAAGGCGGCGCGGTTCGCGCCGATGGATCGGAACGGCGACGGCACGGTGACGCTCGCCGAATTCGCCGCCGATCATCAGGCGATGTTCACGGCGATGGACCGCGACGGCGACGGTCGGGTGACACCGGCCGAATTCCGCGGTCGCCATTGGTGAGATCCCCGCCGAAACGGCCGCCGTGCTTGACACGCGCGGCCTTTTCGGTCACTCATGCGCCACTTCGAGATCGGAGCGCGGCCCGTGTGGACCTCACGCGGGCCTTCGCTTTAAGGACGGATTTCCAGAGGAACTGCGGCCATGGCCAAGGCGACCACCATCAAGATCAAGCTCGTGTCGACCGCGGACACCGGCTACTTCTACGTCACCAAGAAGAACTCGCGTACCATGACCGAGAAGTTCTCGGCCACCAAGTACGACCCGATCGCGCGCAAGCACGTCGAGTTCAAGGAAGCCAAGATCAAGTGATCGGCTTTCGGCGACACCGCCGCGACGTTTGAAGAGCCCCGGTTTCCGGGGCTTTTTTCGTTTTTACGCCGGCGGTCGGGGGCTCCCTCGGGGCGTCGCCGCCGACGCGGAGGTCGGCACCCACCTTTGCGGTGGGCGCCGACCCCGAAGCGACGGCGGATCGACGGCGCGCGCCCTTCCGCCCCGCTCAATCGTAGGGCGGCCGGCGCAGTTGCGGATGGGTGGCGGCCGCCGGCCCATGCGGCTTCGCGG
>JAAYVT010000225.1 GCA_012517025.1 Phyllobacteriaceae bacterium
CTCACCCTCCTGCAGGACGCGCAGCAGCTTGACCTGGAAGGCCGGCGAAGTCTCACCGATCTCGTCGAGGAAGATGGTGCCGCCGTCGGCGACTTCGAACAGACCGATGCGATCCTGATAGGCGCCGGTGAAGGCGCCCTTCTTGCAGCCGAACAGTTCGCTTTCGAGCAGATCGTCCGGCAGCGCGCCGCAGTTCTCCACCACGAAGGGCTGATCCGCCCGGCCCGAACCGTTGTGGATGGCCCGCGCCAGCAGCTCCTTGCCCGTCCCCGAGGCGCCGGTGATCAGCACCGAGATGTCGTAGTCGGTCGCCCGCTGTGCAAGCGCGATCGCCGCCGCCACCGGGCTCTCCGGCTCGTGCACGATCTTCTCGAAGTCGCCGAGCCCGCGTTGCGCCTTGCGGATGTCGCCGACCACG
Source organism: Phyllobacteriaceae bacterium (assembly GCA_012517025.1). Lineage (GTDB taxonomy): Bacteria > Pseudomonadota > Alphaproteobacteria > Rhizobiales > Ancalomicrobiaceae > Pinisolibacter. Next base: position 419 of record JAAYVT010000225.1, read on the forward strand.
GTGGACAAGCGCTTCGGCGAGGGCTTGGCCTCCACCGTCGTCGCCCCGCCGGCCTCGCGCTGCGCCCAATAGAGCCGCGAGGCCTCGCGCACCGAATCGACCAGCCGCTCGGGATGCCACGGCTTGGTGATGTAGTGGTAGATGCCCGCCTCGTTGACGCCGGCGATGATGTCTTCGCTGTCGGTGTAGCCGGAGATGATCATCCGGATCGGGTCCGGCCACTGCTCGCGCACCCGTTTCAGGAAGTCGACGCCGTTCTCCCCCGGCATGCGCTGATCGCACAGGATCACCTGCACCATCTCGCCGGCGAGAACCTCCTCGGCCTCCGCCGCGCCGCGCACGGAGATGACCTCGAATTCCTCCGCCAACACCCGGCGGATCGCCTCCAGGCTGCGGATCTCGTCGTCGATGACGAGCACGGTGGCGTTTCCCGGCATCACGAGTTTCCTCGACGCGACACGGATGGTCTCCCCTCAGCAGATGCGCGGCAGCTGTTCGCCGGCCAACCAGTCGACGATGCGGCCGCCGCCGAACGACGTCGTCATCTGCACGAAGAACTGATCGTCCTCGACCACCTCGCCGACGATCGCCGCGTCGACCCCGAGCGGATGCGCCTTCATCGCCGCGAGCACCGCGTCGGCCCCTTCCGGCGCCACGATCGCGATCAGCTTGCCCTCGTTGGCGACGTTCAAGGGATCGAGCCCGAGGAACTCGCAGGCCGCGTGCACTTCGGGTTTGACCGGGATCGCGTCCTCCTCCAGCCGGATGCCGACCTTCGACTGCTGCGCCAACTCGTTGAGCGTGGCGGCGAGCCCGCCGCGGGTCGGGTCGCGCATCAGCCGGAGATGCGGCGCCCCGGCCGCGATCATCACTTCGGTCAGACCGTGGAGCGCCGCCGAATCCGACAGGATCGCGGTGTCGAAGGTGAGGTTCTCGCGGCTCGACATGATCGCCACGCCGTGGTCGCCGATCGAGCCGGAGACGATCACCTTGTCGCCCGGCCGCGCCCGGTCGCCGGAGAGCTCGACGCCCTCGACCACCACGCCGATGCCGGCGGTGGAAATGAACACGCCGTCCGCCTTGCCGCGCTCCACCACCTTGGTGTCGCCGGTGACGATCGGCACGCCGGCCTCGCGCGCCGCCCGTCCCATCGTGTCGGCGATCACCTTGAGATCGGCGAGCGGGAAGCCCTCCTCGATGATGAACGAGGCCGACAGCGCGATCGGCCGCGCCCCGCCCATGGCGACGTCGTTGATGGTGCCGTGCACGGCGAGCGAGCCGATGTTGCCGCCGGGAAAGAACAACGGCGAGACGACGTAGCCGTCGGTGGTCATCACCATCCGACCGCTGGTCGGCGTGGCGAAGGTCGCCTGATCGTTGCCCTGGTCGAGCCACTCGTTGGCGAAGGCCTCGTGGAAGATCTCGGAGATCAACTGCGCCATCGAGCGCCCACCGGAGCCGTGGCTGAGATCGACCCGGCCGGACTTCAGATCGAGCTTGCGATGGCGCAGCCGGGGCGTGGAGACGGTGTTCACGATGCCTTCCTTTCCGCGTTCGCGGTGTCTTTCGCGGCCTTCGCCCGGGTGCGGAAGCGGCCGTAGGTCCAATGCGCCGCGCAGGCGCCTTCCGAGGACACCATGCACGAGCCCATCGGCGTTTCCGGCGTGCACACCGTGCCGAACAGACGGCAGTCGGCCGGCCCCTTCACGCCCATCAGGATCTCGCCGCATTCGCAGGCGGGATTGTCGGAAGCCTCGATTCGTTCGACGGCAAAACGTTTCTCCGCGTCGAACTCGGCCCAGCCGTCGCGCAGCTTCAGCGCCGAGTTCGGGATCGCCCCGAGACCGCGCCATTCGAAACTGTCGCGCCGATCGAACACCTCGTCGACCAACGCCTGCGCCGCGACGTTGCCGTCGCGGGTGACGGCGCGGATGTACTGGTTCTCGACCGCCGCGCGACCCTCGTTGATCTGGCGGACCAGCATCAGGATCGACTGCATCACGTCGAGCGGCTCGAAGCCGGAGACGACGATGCGCTGGCCGTAGTCGGTGACGAAGGCGTCGTAGGGCTTCAGCCCGATCACCGCCGAGACGTGGCTGGGGCCGAGGAAGCCTTGGATCCGCACCGGCGACACGCCGTCGCGCTCCGGCGCATCGAGGATCGCCCGGATCGCCGACGGGGTGAGCACGTGATTGACGAAACAGGTGAAGTTCGTGAGCCCCTTGGCGCGGGCGAGCTTCACCGCCATCGCCGTCGGCGGCGTCGTCGTCTCGAAGCCGATGGCGAAGAACACCACCTCGCGGTCGGGATTCTCCTCGGCGATGCGGATCGCGTCGATCGTTGAATAGATCATCCGGATGTCGGACCCGGATGCTTTCGCCTTGAGCAGCGAGGTCCCCTTGGAGCCCGGCACCCGCATCAGATCGGCGTAGGTGAGCAGCGTCACTTTGGGGTTCTTGGCGAGCTCGATCGCCTCGTCGATCCGTCCGATCGGCAGCACGCAGACCGGGCAGCCCGGTCCGTGGATCATCCGGACGTTCTCCGGCAGCAGGTCTTCGAGCCCGTAGCGCGAGATCGCGTGGGTGTGGCCGCCGCAGAACTCCATGAAGGCGTAGGAGCGCGCCGGATCGGCCTCCGCGGCGATCGTCGCGGCGACCGCGCGGGCGAGCTTGCCGTCGCGATATTCGTCGACGTACTTCATTGCACCGTCCCCTGCGCCAGCGCCCCGGCCTCGGCGAGCAGCGCCAGCGTCCGCTCCGCCTCCTCGGCGTCGATCTTGGCGAGCGCGTAGCCGACGTGGACGATGACGTAGTCGCCCGGCGCCACGCCCTCGACCATGGCGACCGAGATCTCCTTGGTGACGCCGTCGAGATTGACGCGCGCCATCGCGTCGGGAAGCAGTTCGCTCACCAGGGCGGGAATTGCGAGACACATGGGAGCCGTCTCCTGTTCAGGGGATGCGTTCTTGGTTTCGATGGAGATGGGCGCGGGCGATCGCCGCCTGCCCGAGCGACAGCCCGCCGTCGCCGGGCGGCACCGCGCGGGCAAGCAGCGGCCGGAAGCCGGCAGCCGTCAGCCGGTCGACCAGCCCTTCGGCCAGCACCCGGTTCATCAGGCAGCCGCCGCCGAGCGCGATCGCCTCGCCGGCTCGCGCGAAGCCGCCGACCCAGGCGGAAAACCCGTCGATCAGCGCGCCGTGGAAGAGTTCCGCGCCGAAGCGCGGATCGAGCCCGGGGCGGGCGAGTTCGCCGAGCAACGGCGCAAAGTCGAGCACCCCGTCGACGATCGAGTGAAGCCCGGTGCCGAGGATCGCCTCGCCGACCAGCGCTTCGAGCTCCATCGCCGCCTGACCTTCGTGGTCCTGGATCATCCGCACCCCGAGCAGGCCGGCGGCGGCATCGAACAGACGTCCGGCCGAGGTGGTCGCCGCTTCGCGGCCCGAGGCGATCCGCGCCGCCACCGGATCGACCAGGGCACGCGCCGGAAACGGAATCTTCGCCGTCTCGAGACTGTGGGAAACTTGTCCTTTGACGGCGAGCGGATCGCCGATCGCATGGAGCGCGGCGAGCGCCATCCGCCACGGTTCGCGTGCCGCCTTGTCGCCGCCGGGCAGCGCCAGAGGGGCGAGATGGCCGAGCCGTTCCCAGCCCGCCCCGTCGACCCGAATCGCCTCGCCGCCCCACGCCGACCCGTCGTCGCCGTGACCGATGCCGTCGAGCGCCAACCCGAGGATCGGCCCCACCACCCCGTGCTCGGCGGCGATCGCCGCGACGTGGGCGGCGTGATGCTGCACCGGCAGAACGTCTACCGGGGCCTCGGCGGCGAAGCGCGAGGAGAAGAAGTCGGGATGGAGATCGCAGGCGACCGCTTCCGGCCGCACGTCGAGGAGATCGAGCAGATGACCCGCGGTCTCGCGATAGAACTTGACGGTCTCGGTGGTGTCGAGATCGCCGACGTGCTGCGACACGAAGGCCTCGCGCCCGCGCGTCACGCACACCGTCGCCTTGAGAAAGGCGCCGGTCGCCAGCACGTTCGGTCCGTCGACGCCGAGGTCGATCGGCTCCGGCACGTACCCGCGCGCGCGCCGAATGAAGGTCGGCACCCCGGCGATCACCTGACACACGCTGTCGTCGGCGCGGATGACGATCGGCCGGTCGTGACCGACGATCAGATCGGCGATGCCGTCGAGCCGGCGCCGCGCGTCGGCGTCGTCGATCACCAGCGGCTCGCCGCCGGGATTGGCCGAAGTCGCCACGATCACGAATTCGTTCGCCGCCTCGAGATTTTGCTTTCCCGCCGGACGACCGGCTGCTTCCCAGAACAGCAGATGATGCAGCGGCGTCGCCGCGATCATCACCCCGAGCCGCCCGAGGTTCGGCGCCACCGACGCCGCCACCGCCCCCTCGACCGCGTCCATCACCACGATCGGCGCGGCCGACGAGGCGACGAGGGGCCGCTCGGCGTCGTTCGCCCGCACCACGCCGTCGAGCGAGGCGAGGTTCGCCACCATCACCGCGAACGGCTTGGCGTCGCGCCGCTTGCGCCGCCGCAGCTCGGCGACGACCTCCTCGTTGCGGGCGTCGCACATCAGATGGAAGCCGCCGAGCCCCTTGAGCGCGACGATCTTCCCCGCCCGGATCGCCGCGACCACTTCGTCGATCGGCCGATCGAGCTTCGGCCCGCAGACCGGACAGGCGATCGGCTCGGCGTGGAAACGGCGGTTTCTCGGGTCGCGGTAGTCGCGGGCGCAGTCGGGACACATCGGAAAGCCGGCCATCGCCGTCTGCGGCCGGTCGTAGGGCAGCCGTGCGGTGATGGTGTAGCGCGGTCCGCAATGGGTGCAGTTGACGAACGGATAGAGATGGAACCGGCTCGCCGGATCGAAGAGATCGGCAAGACAGGCGGGGCAGGTCGCCGCGTCCGCCGGCACCCGCGTCGTCACTTTGCCGGCGACACTCTCGACGATGCGGAAGCCGGTTTCGCCGAGCGGCGCGAGCGCCCGTGTCTCGATCGCGTCGAAGCGGGCGAGCGGCGGCTTCTCCGCCGTCAGCGCCGCGCGGAAGCCGGACAGCGCCGGCTCCGGCCCTTCCACCTCGATCGCCACCCCGTCGCCGTCGTTGAGCACGAAGCCGGAGAGCGCGAACCGCGCCGCCAGCCCGTGCACGAACGGCCGCATGCCGACGCCCTGCACCGCTCCCCGGACCCTGAACGCGAGCCGCGCGGCCGCCGGGGCGGTCGCCCCGCTCGCCGTCGCGTCGCTCTCGCGCGGGAGTTCGAAGAGCCGGTCGAGCCGCATCACGCGCTCCGTGCCGCCTTGGCGGCGAGCGCCGCGCGCTTCTCCACCCAGCCATAGAAGGCGTCCAGCCCCTCGCCACTGCGTGCCGACACCGTCAGCACCTCGAGCCGGGGATTGACCGTCCGCGCCGCCGCGACGCAGGCCTCGACGTCGAAGTCGAGATGCGGCAGCAGATCCGACTTGTTGAGCAGCATCAGATCGGCGGCGGCGAACATGTCGGGGTACTTGAGCGGCTTGTCCTCGCCCTCCGTCACCGACAGCACCGCCACCTTGTGCGCCTCGCCGAGATCGAAGGCCGCCGGGCAGACGAGATTGCCGACGTTCTCGATGAACAACAGCGAGTCGTCGGAAAGATCGAGATCGCCGATCGCCCGACCGACCATCGAGGCGTCGAGATGACAGCCCTTGCCGGTGTTGACCTGGATCGCCGGAACCCCGGTGGCGCGGATTCGGTCGGCGTCGTTGGAGGTCTGCTGGTCGCCCTCGATCACCGCGATGGCGAAGCGCGCCTTGAGGTCCGAGATCGCCTTGCACAGCAGCGTCGTCTTGCCCGAGCCGGGCGAGGAGACGAAGTTCAGCGCGAAGATGCCCTTCTCGGCGAGGGTGCGGCGATTGTCGCGCGCCAGCCGATCGTTCTTCGACAGGATGTCGCGCTCGATCTTGACGATGCGGTCCTGGCTGAGCCCCTGCACGTGCACCCCGGCGATGCCGGCGCCGTAGTGGAGGTGGTCCTCCCCCCGCACCACGTGGTCGTGGTCGTGATCATGGTCGTGACTGTGGACGTGGTCGTGATCGTGATCGTGCGCATGGCCGTGATCGTGCCCATGCGCATGGTCGTGGCTGTGGACGACGTCGCCGTGCGCATGCGCGTGCGCGTGTTCGTGCACGACGCCGTGATCGTGGGCGTGGGCATGACCAGCATCGTGGACATGGTCGTGATCATGCGGATGATCGTGGTCGTGGACATGGTCGTGCCCATGATCATGGTCGTGGGAATGCGAGTGGCCGTGTTCGCCCGCCGCCTTGCCGTCCACCGTCGCCTGACCGCAGCCGCACACCGTGCACATCACTCCACCTCCAGTTCCGCGACGCGCAGATCGTCGCCGCCGGTCATCTGTACTTTGTGCCCGCCGCACTTCGGACAAGTCCCGAAGCGCTCGGAAATCGCCACCGTCTCGGCGCAGTCGAGACACCAGCCCTGCCCCGGCACCCGTTCGATCTCCAGCCGCGCCCCCTCGGCGAGGGTGCCGCGGATCACCGCCTCGAAGCAGAAGGCCATCGCCTCCGGCTCGACGTGGGAGAGCTCGCCGATCGCCAGCTTGACCGTCTTGACCGAGCGAGCCCCGGCCTTGCGCGCCTCGTCCTCGACGATCTCCAGCACGCTCTCCATGAGCGACATCTCATGCATCACGACGCTCCTCGATCGCAACCTCGAAACCGACGCAGGGGTCGTAGAGGCCGGCGATCCGTTCGGCGCGGGCAAATCCCTCGCCGCCCGGCGGATACGAGTTGAGCCTGAGCGTCGCCACCAGCGGTCCCTCTGCGTGGAAGTTCCATTCGGTCGGCGCCAGCACGGCGTAACTTCCCACCCGTCCGTTCTCGTCGAGACGGACGAGGTGGTGGAGCCGCCCGCGCGGGCTCTCCACCGCGGCATAACCGGTCAACGTGTCGATGCGCGCGCCGGTCGCCCAGCCGCCGCGCATCCGCGCCCGATCGCCCTCCGGCGCCGCCAACAATTCCGCCGCCTCGGCGATCTCGGCGAGCCGCGCCGAAAGACGCGCCCGCCCGTCCGCCGTCGCTTGGCCGTGGGCGTCGCGCGCCGCCGGCCCGGTCTCCGGGCGGCGGCCGGGAAGACGCGGCCCCGCCGCGAACCCGGTCGGATCGCGCGCCAGCGCCGCGATCACCGCGTCGTCGTCGCTCTCCTCCAGCCGATCGCAGGCGGCGAACCGGTCCTCGCAGGCCGGGCCGACGGCGGCGAGCATCGCCTCGCCCCAGCTGCCGCGCCCCGTGCCGAGCCGTCCCTTGCGATCGATGGCGAGCCCCAGCCGCGTCACCGCCTCGCCGATCCCGGAAATCGCCTTCGCCGCCTCGTAACCGCGTTGCGGATCGCGTCCGGCGATCAAGGTCCGACAGCTCGCCAGCACCGAGCGCACGTCGGCGAGCAGCGCCCCGTCGTTGGAGAGCCCGCGTCCCGACCCGCTCGTCACCGTGGCGCGCAGATGCTCGCCGAGCCGCTCGGCGACCAACCCCTAGAACCGTTCGGCGATCACCGGTTCGATCTCGCGTCCCATCGCCGCGACGATGGCGATCTCCGCCGCCACCTGATGCGACCGTCCGCACAGCGCGTGCATCCGCGCCGCCAGCCCCGGCACCTCGGCCGGGCTGCGACCGGCGAAGAGGCGGCCGGAAAAACCGGTCGGCCGGGTCGAGGCGAGACGCACCGCGGCGGTCTGCCCCGAGGTCGGGTCGCGGACGATGTCGATCCGGATCTCTCCGGCGGTGAGCGGAGCCGGGCTCAGCGACACGACGCCTCCTCCTTCCGTCGCCCGAACAACAGCGCGCGGCGATCGAGCCGCGGCGCCTCGGACGCCGGCGCCGGCGGGGCCGGCGTCTCGGGTTGCGGCGCGGTGACGACCTCCGCGATCGCCGCCTCGGCGACCGCGCGCACCACCTCCGGATCGTCGAAGTCGAACATCGGCGAGAACAGCGAGGCGCCGTCGACCCGCCCGAAACCGTCGAGCGCGCCGACCACGAAGTCGAACTCGCCGCCGGCGAAGGCGTGCGTCACCGACGCCCCGGCCGGATGGGGGGCGAGCGGGGCGTCGTCGGACGCCGCCGTCACCACCAGATTCATGAACCACGGCGTGGCGAGCACCCCCACCACCCGGTCGCCGTCGCGACGGAAACCGACCGCCTCGACCCGCAGCCGCGGATTGTAGACCGGCAGATCGCGCATCGACCGTTCGGCGATCGCCGCGTAGAGCGCCGCGAGCCGCGACGCCACCGCCGCGCCGGCGCCGTCGGCCGCCGTCGTCTCGGGCCCCACGGGTGCGGCGCTCGCCTCGTTCATCCCCGCGCCTCCCCGTCGAGCACCATGAACTTCTCCTTCGGCGCATCGCAGTTGGGGCAGCGCCACTCCTCCGGCAGATCGACGAAGGCGGTGCCGGGCGCGACCTGCCACACCGGATCGCCGTCCGCCGGATCGTAGACGTGCCAGCAGATGCCGCATTCGAATTTCGCGTCCGAGGCCGCTTCCGTGTCGACGCCGAAGGTCTCGAAGGCGCTCATTCGAAATAGGCCTCCTCGATCTCCTTCAGCCGCTCGGCCGAATCGCGGAAGTCCTCGACCGCCGCCCGCGCCGTCACCGGTACGTCGCCGATCTCCAACGTGTCGAGCACGATCGTGTCCATGGCGTTGAAGAACTGCACCGACCAGACGTTTCGCACCCCGGTCGCCACGATCCGGCAGGTGCCGTAGCCGCGCGACAGCATCTGCACCGGCCCCGGTCCGAGCGTCTCCTGCAGATGCGCCATGTCGACGTCCGACATCGGGAAGAGCGAGAAGGTGATGGTGTGCGACGGCGCGCCGGGCTGAAACGCCAGCGCCCGATCGCGGATCTCGGTGAGGAGCGACATCACGTTCATCGCGCCCTCGGGCGGCGGCGGCAGAGCGTCGAGCACCCGCGTCATCCGCGCCGCCCGCTCGATCGCCGCCGGCACCGTCGCGACCTCGACGTAATCGGCGACGAGCGCGCCGGACGCGTCGACGAAGCGCACCCGCCACAGGCCGGCCATCACCGATTCCTGCGCCTGCGCGATCACCCCGTCCGGCAACGCGACGGTCGCCGACACCTCGCCCTCGCCGAGCACCTGCCCGATCAACTCGAGGTCGTCGGCGCCCCAACCGGAGAGATCGAAGAGCCGCGACGGCGCGGTCTCCTCCTGCGTCTCCAGCGCCGCGACCAGCTCCGGCAGCAGCGCCGCGACCTTCGGGCAGCGCCCGATCAGCTCCGCCGCGCTCGCCGTGGCGAGGAACGAGATCGTCCCCGCCCCGGTCAGACCCGACCGGCCGGAAAAACCCGATGCGGTCTCGTCGACGCCGATCGGCACCATCGAGACCCCGTCCTCCGCGCCCTCCGGCGCCACCCAGAATCCGGCCTTCATGCCCGCTCCTCCCGGTCCGCCGCCCGCGACGTGGTGAAGGCGACCCGCGGCCGCTCCTCGGCGACCAACGCCGGCGCGTCCGGCGCCAGCGCCGCCTCGATCTTCTCCATGTACTCCGACCAGTCGCGGATCTTCGGCAGCACCGCGACGGTCTCGTCCCGGCGCGTCACCACCAGCGACGGCATCACCGCCACGTGGAAGCGCGAGGCGAGCCCCGCCTCCGCCGCCCGGTCGACCACCGCGCCGCGCAGCCGGCGCTGGAAGGCGGCGAGGATCTCCGGCATCACCACCGCGACGTCGAGCGTTTCGGCCCGCGTCGCCGGATCGCCGGTGAAGAACAACAACACGTGCTCCGCTTCGCCGCTCGCCGGCGCCAGGCAGGCGTCGATCGAGGTCGCGTCGACCGTCGGCAGGCCGTATCGCTCGGCCAGGGCCGTCAACAAGGGGTGGGACATCGCTCCTCCCGGATGAAACTTCGAAATGGTTTCCAACATCGTTTCGAGTTCGGCAGCAATCCGCATGCCAATCTTCGTTCCACCAGATGACGAGCGAGCGACCACCGTTTTCCGGTTCCCCGACCGGAAACGGCGACCCGACGACCATCGCATGCGATCGTCGCGCTTCCAATGATGGAAATCAAATGATCAGAACGTGAGCCCCCCGTCGACGCTCGTTCGACGGGCGACGGCGATCACGTCTTCTCGATCAGGAAGTCGGGGAGCTGCGGCTCGCGGTCGACGAGATCGGCGAAGAGGTGATCGAAGCTCTCGCCGGCGAGCGCGGCGGCCACCCCGGCGAGCGCGTTGTCGATCGTCTCGGCTTCGGCGTCGTCGAGCACCCGGACGGCGCTGTCGATGTGGACGAGCACCTTGGTGCCGACCGGCTGAGCGCCGACCAGCAACATCGACACCCGCCGGGTCTCGCCTTCGCGCCCGCACAGCGCGGTGAAGTCGTCGCCCTCGACGACGGTCATCGGAATGCCGAGACACATGGGCGAACGCTCCCCATGAAATCGGATCGCCTCAGGCGATCCGCCGCTCGTAGGCGGAGAAGTCGACGTCGTTGGAAAGAAGCGGCTCCGCCGCCTCCACCCGCGCCTCGACCGTGATACCCCAACCGGCGAGAATGTCCACCGCCGCCGCCAGGGCGGCCTCGAGTGCGTCACGCACCGGTTCGGTGAGTGGCCCGCCCCAATCCTCGAGATCGAGCGGCTGGCACCCGACCAGCGCCAGATCGCGCGGAGTGGCGGAAAGCAGATCGGCGGCGGAGAGCACCTCCTGGAAGCCGGTCTGATGCAGGCTCATCTTCTTGGCGCCGGTGAACTTCGGCACCTCGTCGCCGCGCACGATCTTCAACGTGCCCGGTTCGAGCCCGTAGTCGATCGCGTCGAACACCAAGAGCCGGTCGTGCTCCTGCAGGAAGTTGACGAGGTAGAGCCCCTGGGTGCCGCCGTCGAGCACGGTGACGTCGTCGGAGAGGCGGTACCGGCGGTGGAACTCCTCCACCGCCCGAACCCCGAACCCCTCGTCCGCCCACAAGATGTTGCCGATGCCGAGCACCAGCGTCCGCGAGGGAGTGGTCGCCATCGGCTCAGTCCTTCAGATCGTCGCGGAACAGACGCTCGCCCGACACCATCGACGAGATCATCGACTGACGGGAGAGAATGTCCTCGCGCACCGCCGCGTAGACGTGGACGACGACGAAGGTGACGATCGCCCACATGCCGAGGTGATGGTACGTGTGCAGATCCTGGCTGTTCGGGAAGATCGAGAACATCCATCCGGCGATGGCGTAGTAGAAGCTCTCGCGCCCCGCCCCTTCCGAATAGAGCGCCAGCCCAGAGAAGATCATGAACACCAGGAACAACATGAAGGTGAACATGGCGATGTGGGCGAGTGGGTTGTGGCCGATGTACTTCTTCGGGTCCTTGACCAGGAAGGCGTACCAACGGGCCTCGTAGAGCACGCCCCAGAGCCAGGTCTTGTTCCACACCGGCAGATAGAACAGCTGGCGCGAGAACTGGTTGCCGACGAAGGCCCAGTAGATGCGCACCAGGAAGAACACGATCAGCGTCTGCCCCGCCGCGAAATGGGCGAAGCGGATGTAGCCCATCAGGAAGTGGGCCGAGGCCTCGCCCGGAACGGACGGCAGCGGCGA
>JAAYVT010000226.1 GCA_012517025.1 Phyllobacteriaceae bacterium
ACGAAGCCTTCGAAGCGGCGACGGTCGACGCAGCCGATCTTCACCGCGACGAAGCGATCGTCGAGCGTGCAGGCCATCACCTCGAGCCGACCGCAGGCTCCGGCGCGACCGACCTGCGCATGCAGGAAGGCGCGATATTCGGCGGTCGCCAAGAAGGCGTTCGCCTCGCCCTTGCGCCGCAACCACTCGATCTTGCGGGCGATCGCCCAGTCGACGGCGCGGCGGGCGGTGTCGGCGTCGTCGACGAAGCCGCCGACGAAGCGGCCGCGCGCCTCGAAATGACGCCGGCGCCGGCCGAGCTCGTTGCGCAGCTTGGCGGGGAGCGCGCGAAGATGCGCCTCGGCGGAGGCGAAGGGGCGGAGATCGCGGACGAAGGCCGAGATCGGATGGGCACGACGCGGCCGGCCCTCCGCGGCGATCAGGCGGGCGCGGTCGGAGTCCGCGCCGACGAAGCCGATCTCGACGACGTCGGCCGGGCAATGGTCGCGGACGAAACGATGGACGGCGCGGAGATCTTCGTTTTCGCCGCCGCCGGGGGCGACCAGGAGCGGGTCGTATTCGGTGCTCTCCGAGCCGAGCCCCAGCGCCACGGTGTGGCCGCGACGGGCGGCGAGCGCCAGCGGCCACACCAAGCGGAGCCCGTCCTCGTCGCGCAGGACGACGATCCACAGCCGGCGCCCGCGCGGTCGCGCGGTGGTCTCCCAGCCGATCCGACACCAGTCGAAGCCTTGCGAGACGCGGGCGTCCGGGACGCGGGCCCACAGCTCTTCCCATTGCGGCCGGAGCGCCTCGAAGCCGGCCTCGTCGGTCACCACCTCGAAGCGGCGTTCGTGCCGGGAGGCCTCCGCCGGCAGGACGGCCGGCGGCACGAGGACGCAGAAGCCGGTCAGGACGACCACCTGGACCGCCAGCACCGCGATCGCCACAGCGAGGATGCCGATCTGGGAGGCGGCGATCAGGGCGATCGCCAGGGTGATCGTCAGGGCGGCCTGCCAGCGCAGTTCGATCTCCGGCCGTCCGAGCGCCTTGAGGAGCTGCGAGGTAGCGGAGGCGAGCGGGCGCGGCAGGGCCGACAGACAGATCACCATCAGCACCGGGACCGCCGGCTGCCAATGCGCGCCGAAGATCATCGGCACGTAGATCGGCGCCAGCAGGACCTGGAGGAGAACCAGCGGCACGACCAGCAGGGCGAGCGTGCGCAGCGTCGAGCGGAAGCGTCGCCGCAGCTCGGTGGCGTCGCCGTGGGCGGCGCACAGATGCGGGAACACCGCCACGCCGAAGGCGTTGACGAGGCCGAGCGAGATGCCGAGGCCGGCGTTGAAGGCGAAATAATAGAGGCCGAGCGCCTCGGCGCCGAGGAACCAACCGACCAACAGGTTGTCGAGATTGGCCTGGAGCGTCGTCATCAACTCGATCCCGAGGACCGACCGACCGAAACGCAGGATCTCACCGGCGCCGGCGAAGCCGCGACCGAGACCGAACGGGCGGCGCGGACGCCAAGCGTGACCCCAGCGCAGGAAGCCGACCCAGATCGGCGCGACCAGGAGCTTGGGCAAGACGATCGCCCACAGGCCGAGACCGGCGAGCGCCAGGGCCGCGGTGAGGATGTTGTCGACGACCACCTGCACGGCGCCGGCCAGCGCGATGCGGCGCACCCGTCCCTCGCGCTGCAGGAAAGCGGATTGGATGTTGCTGAGCGGGCTCGCCAGATAGATCGGCGCCATGGCGGCGATCGGCAGGGCGAGGTTCGCGTCGCCGAACGCGGCGGCGATCGGCACGGCGATCGCGATCTGCAGTGCCATCAGCCCGATGCAGACGATCCAGGTGAGCGCCTGCGCGGTCTCGGCGATCGCGGCGACGCGCTCCGGCGGGGCCTGCACCACCTTGGCGGCGATGCCGTTGCGGGTCACCAGGGCGATCAGCTCGTAGACGGTGAGGACCACGGCGGCCTGGCCGAGCACTTCCGGCATCAGCAGGCGGGCGAGGACGATCGTGGTGACCAGACGGGACAGGCGGATCGCCATCTGCGCCGATCCCATCGCCAGCAGATCGGCGGCGAGGCCTCCGGCGACGATCCGGCGAAGCGCGGCGGCGATCCGGGTGGAGAGCGAGACGTCGGCGGGAGCGAGGGAAGCGGTCACGGACGATGGTCTCCTCGAAAAGGCGCGGTTCCGGCGCATCGACGGCGCACGGCGAGTGGATCCTCCGTTCTCTAAGGCGCGAAGGTCGCGGCCGGGTCGGCGCCGGCGGTCAGTCGTCGGCGCAGACGGCGAGGCCACCTATCCTTTCGCAGAGGGCGGGCAGCGGGACCGGCGACGTCGTCTCGGGAGGAGCCCGACGCGGCTCGGCGGGACGGCGGTGCGATCGCGGCGGCGGCTCTATCCTTTCGGATAGGCGTCTCACTCCGATGCGCGATTGTTCAATACGCGCATTCGTCTATCTGTGAAGCGAGAACACGTCCGGGAAGGAGATGCAGATCATGAAGATTGTCGCGATGGCGCTCGGCCTGCTGCTCGCCGGCTGGTACGCGGCGGGCCGGGCCCCCTCCGTCGAGGCGGCGGAAACGACGGCGGAGGCGAAAGTCCTCCTCACCGTCACCGGGCGGATCGACGCGAAGGGCGGGGCGAAGGGCGCGACCTTCGATCTCGCCGCGCTGCGCGCGCTGCCGACCACCACCTTCCAGACCGCGACGATCTGGACGGAGGGTCGGCCGACCTTCACCGGGGTGTCGCTGCGGGTGCTCCTCGACGCGGTCCACGCGACCGGCCGGTCGATCCACGCGGTGGCGCTCAACGACTACGCGGTCGACATCCCCGTCGCCGACGCCGTCGAAGGCGGCCCGATCGTCGCCTACGAGATCGACGGCAAGGCCCTGCCGATCCGCAACCGCGGTCCGTTGTGGATCGTCTACCCGTACGACGCGAAGTCGGACTATCGCTCCGAGGTGATCTACGCCCGCAGCATCTGGCAGCTCGACCGGATCGAAATCCGCGATTGAGGCGACGAGGAGAGACGGCGCGCCGCGCGCCCCGGGATCGGGGCGGCGGCGGCGATCGTTCGCGAGAGGCTGGCGAGGAGACGCCGGATGCCGTGGCGTGAGGACGAAAAGACGCGCCGAAGGGCTCTGTCGTTCAGGCAGTTCGCCATGGTGCTCGGCGTGCTCGCCGTCGCCGGGGCGGTGCTGGTTCTCCTCGGGACGCGGATCGCCGAGGAACTCGAGGCGCTGACCGGCGCTCCCACCGACAATCAGCAATGGGAGATGGCGCAGGTCGAGGTCGAGGCGTTGGTGCTCTCCGAAGCGGTCAAGTCGGTGGAGCTCGGGCTCGCCTCCGACCTCGGCGAGGTGCGCAAGCGCTTCGACGTCTTCTACAGCCGCATCGCCGCCACACAGACCCGCCGGGCCCGCACTCAAGACGCCACCGTCGGCGAGGCGGTCGCCGCATTGGGCCGGATCCGGACGTCGCTCGACCGGCTGGTGCCGTTGATCGACGGGCCGGACGCCGACCTGCGCGCCCGGCTCGGCGAACTGCGCGGGGCGATCGATCGTCTGCGCGTCGAAGTGCGGGCGGTCGCGCTCGCCTACGTCCGCTTCTTCGCCCAGCAGTCGGACGTCGACCGCAAGGTGCTCGCCGACCTCATCCGCGAGACCTCGCTGGTCGGGGCGGCGTTCTTCGTCTTCCTGTCGCTGTCGCTGATGGTGCTGGTGCGGCTGTTCCAGCTCTCGATCGATCGCGCCCGCGCCTTGACCGAAAGCGCCGACCGCTTCCAGAAGACCATCTCCGCCTCGCTCGACGCCATCGTGGTCGCCGACGACGCCGGGATCGTGCTCGACGTCAATCCGGCGGCCGAACAGATGTTCGGCTATTCGCGCAACGCCTTTGTCGGCTCGTCGTTGGTCTCGCTGGTCACCCCGGCGCGCCTGCGCGAACCGCACCAGGTCGGCTTCGCCCGCTTCGTCGCCACCGGCCGGCGGAAATCGGGGGAGACCGGCCGTCTCGTCACCACCGCGCGGCGGTCGGACGGGACCGAGTTTCCGGTCGAGTTGTCGCTCGGGGCGTCGGTGCGCGGCGAACACCGCATCGTCATCGGCTTCGTGCGCGACATCTCCGACCGGGTGCGGATCGAACGGGAGCTGACCTCGGCTCGCGACGAGGCGCTGGCGGCGGCGCGGGCGCGCTCCGATCTGCTCGCCTTCATGAGCCACGAGATGCGCACGCCGCTGAACGGCGTGCTGGCGATCCTCGATCTGCTGCGCGAGACGCCGCTCGACACGCGTCAGAAGGACTACATCGACACCGCGATGCGCTCCGGTGAGATCCTGCTGCATCTGATCGCCGACGCGCTCGACGTGACCCGCCTGCAGTCGGGGCTGCCGATGCTGCGCCGGGAGGTGTTCGACCTCGGCGCGATGATCGAGGAGGTCGCCGCGATCAATCGACCGGCCGCCGCGACCAAGGGCGACGGCCTCGTCGTCGCGTCGGATCTGCCCGTCGTCGGCTTCGTCGGCGATCGCAATCGCCTACGCCAGATCCTGATGAACCTCGTCGGCAACGCGATCAAGTTCACCCGCGACGGCACGATCCGGATCGAG
>JAAYVT010000227.1 GCA_012517025.1 Phyllobacteriaceae bacterium
GAAACCACCGCATCGGCGACCCGCGCCTGGGTCGACGACCGGCCGCCGGTGCGCTGGCGGCTGATCCTGTCGGTGTTCCTGCGCCTGATCGCGATCGGTCATCTCGTCTGGGCGCTGTGGGAATGGGCGGCGCTGATCGGCCTCGTCCCGCCGCTGACCGGCGGCGCGACCAAGGCGCATCTGCCGCGTCAGGGCGCCTCGTGGTTTTTCGCCGGGGTCGATCCGATCGCCGCCGTCGGCCTGTGGCTCGGCTCCGCCTGGGGCACCGCGACGTGGCTGGTGGTCACCTTCGCCCGCATCCTGATCCACACCGCCTACGCCGGCATCTTCGACTGGAACGCGCCGTGGACGGCGCTGCAGGCGCTGTCGGTGGCGGTCTATCTGGTGCTGTTCTTCCTGTCGGAACGCGCCGATCGCGAGGAGAAGCTGAAGCGCCGCCGTCGCGTCGAATGACGCCCGACCCGGGCGAAAACCGAAGAGAGGCGGATCGATCCGCCCGAGGAGGAAACATGTCCCGCATCGCCTTCGTCGGTCTCGGCAACATGGGCTTGCCGATGGCCACCAATCTGGTGCGCACCGGCCACGTCGTCACCGGTCTCGATCTCTCCGGCGATGCCCTCGCCCGCCTCGTCGAGGCCGGCGGTCGGGCCGGCGGCTCGCTCGGCGAGGTGGTCGCCGAGGCCGAGGTGGTCGTGACCATGCTGCCCGAGGGCCGCCACGTCGAATCGGTCTACGGCGAGGAGAACGGCGTGCTCACCCACGCCGCCTCCGGTTGCCTGCTGATCGATTGCTCGACCATCCACGTCGAGAGCGCCCGCAAGGTCGCCGGCCTCGCCGCTGCCCGCGGCTTCGACATGGTCGACGCGCCGGTCTCCGGCGGCGTCGGCGGTGCGGCGGCCGGCACGTTGACCTTCATGGTCGGCGGCTCCGACGTCGCCTTCGGCCGCGCCCGGCCGATCCTCGAGACGATGGGCAAGACCATCGTCCACACCGGCGGCGCCGGCTCGGGGCAGGCCGCCAAGATCTGCAACAACATGATTCTCGGCATCTCGATGGTGGCGGTCAGCGAGGCCTTCGCGCTCGCCGAGAAGCTCGGTCTCGACGCCCAGAAGCTCTATGACGTCGCCTCCAAGTCCTCCGGCCAATGCTGGTCGCTGACCAGCTATTGCCCGGTGCCCGGCCCGGTGCCGACCAGCCCGGCCAATCGCGGCTATCAGCCCGGTTTCGCCGCCGCGATGATGTTGAAGGACCTGAAGCTCGCCCAGGACGTCGCCTCGCTCGCCGGTCAGGCGACGCCGCTCGGCGCCGAGGCGGCGCAGCTCTATCGCCTGTTCGTCGACGCCGGCAACGCCGGGGTCGACTTCTCCGGCATCGTCCGCTTCCTCAAGGGAGCGTGAGCAACCGCGCGGCGGCGCCGGGGCGCGACACCTCGGCGCAGCTCGCCGGCCGAATGGCGGTATTCGGCGGCTCACCTGGGAAATGAAGCGAACCCGCGACTTCCGTACGGGTCAACAGGCTTCGACTTTCGTGCTAACCGCCTGTAATCGAAGAGAAGCGGGCGACCGACGGACCGGGACGCTCCGCCGGCACGGGAGGAACCACCATGTCGTCGAAGACGGAAATCACCGGACGCGGGATCGTCTCCTCGCTCGGCTCGACCGTGGCGGGCTTCGAGGCGGCGCTGTTCTCCGGCGCCTGCGGCATCGGCGACGTCGGCGATCTGGTGCCGGGTCTGAAGTTCGGCAACGGCGCGCCGGTGCGCGACTTCGACCCCTCCGCCCATTTCGACGTCAAGACCCAGGCTCATCTCGATCGCTACACCCAGATGGCGGCGGTGGCGGCGCGCGCCGCCTGGGCCGAGGCGGGTTTCGCGGCGGATCCGCCGGCGCCCCACCGGGTCGCGGTGATCGTCGGCACCGCCAACACCGGCATCGACGCCACCAGCGCCGCCTTCCGCAAGATCTTCGTCGACGGTCAGAAGCCGTCGCCCTTCACCATCCCGCAGATCATGGGCTCGGCGCCGGCCTCGCGCATCGCCCGTGAGCTCGGCGCCAAGGGACCGGTGTTCGGCGTCACCTCCGCCTGCGCCTCCGCCGGCCATGCCATGCTGGTCGGCGAAGGGCTGATCCGCGCCGGCATCGTCGACGTCGCGGTGGTCGGCGGTACCGACAGCTGCTTCGATCTCGGCCTGCTCAAAGCCTGGGAGGCACTGCGAGTGGTCTCCACCGACACCTGCCGGCCGTTCTCGATCGGCCGCAAGGGCCTGATCATGGGGGAGGGCGCCGGTATCCTGGTCTTGGAGCGGGCCGGACGCGCCGCCGCGCGCGGCGCCCGCGTGCTGGGCCGCTGGCTCGGCGCCGGCATGTCGTCGGACGCCGGCGACATCGTCGCGCCCGATCCGGAAGGGATGAAGGCGGCGATGCGCGCCGCCCTCGCCGACGCCGGTCTGCCGCCGAGCGCCGTCGGCTGGGTCAACGCCCACGGCACCGGCACCGTCTTCAACGACAAGTGCGAGAGCGCGGCGGTGGTCGACGTCTTCGGCCCGAACCCACCGCCGGTTTCGGCGGTGAAGTCGCAGGTCGGCCACGCCATGGGCGCCGCCGGCGCGATCGAGGTGATCGCCACCCTCGCCGGCCTGAACCGGGGGATGTTGTCGCCGACCCTGAACTTCCTCGGCCCCGATCCGGACTGCCCGGTCGATGCGGTGACCGAGGGGCCGCGTGCCGCCGAGATCGAGGTGGCGATCAAGAACTCCTTCGCCTTCGGCGGCCTCAATCTGTCGATCATCCTCGGTCGCGGCGACTGAGGCGAGCGATGGAGACGGCGACCGAAATGTCGGTTTCACAACTGAAAATTAGTAGATTAGCGTAAACTCTCCATGGTTGCATTCTCTCCGGGGACGGCCCTTTCGGTCGGTCCGCCATGCCGGGAGGAGCACCCATGCCGAATTCCCCAGCGAACCCCTCTCCTGCGAACCCGTCTCCTGCACGCCCCTCCCGCGTCTACGCGGCGTTGTCGGGTGCGTTCGGGGGAGCCTCCGTACCTTTCGTCAAACTGCTCGCCGCCGGTGTGACGGTCGGTGCGTACGGTCCTTCGGCGCCGCAGATACTCGACATCTTGCCCGCCGCGGTCCTGTTCGGTTTCCTCGGCGCGGGGGTCGTCGCGGCCGTCGGCGCCGAAACCTTGTTCGCCGCGCTGGTTCTCGGTGCCTCGGCGCCGGGATTCCTGAACAGTGCTTACAACGGTGTCGTCACCGGCCGTGAGACGACGCCGCTGCGGCAGGAAGCCCCCGCCGTCGTCCGCGGTTCGTCGATCTGGGGTCTCGTCGCGACCGCCCATGCGGAGGAGGAGGCGCCGTCTGCTTCTCCGTCGACGCCGGTCGCTCCGGCGGGTGCGGCGCCGCCCGCCGTCCGGATCCTCGTCACGCCGGAGATCGTGGGCGGCGTTCCCAAACAGGCGACGCTTCCCGTGGAAGCCGAGCGCAAGACGCCCGGCGGGACCGTCGAGAAGATTCCGCTCGGAGCCGTCGATGCGGCGTCGGGTCCGGTCGAGATCACACTTCCGCCGGGAACGAACCGACTGACCGTCGGTGGATCCAGCCTCGAGTTGCCGTCGAATGTCGGCGGGAGCGGTCGCGTCGGCGTGACCGTGACGACGGAGCCGAAACCGGGCTCCGATTTCTTTTGGGCTCTCGGCGGGCGAAGGGAGTTCGACGTGCGATCGGTGGGCACCAAGCTCTTCTGACGATCGCCGCACACCGATGGCGGCGGGCGGCGCGATCGATTAGACATGGGGCCCAATCCTCGCGAGCCACCCCAAGGATCGCCATGTCCGTCGCCGCCGATCTCCGTCTCCCCACCCTCGACGACGTCCGCGCCGCGGCGCGGACCATCGCCGGCGCGGTGATGCGCACGCCCTTTCTTCCCGCCCCGCGCCTGTCGCAACTGACCGGCGCCGAGGTCTGGGTCAAATACGAGAACCTGCAGGTCACCAACGCCTTCAAGGAACGCGGCGCGCTGACCAAGCTCGCCTCGCTCTCCGACGAGGAACGGGCGCGCGGCGTCATCGCCATGTCGGCCGGCAACCATGCCCAGGCGGTCGCCTATCACGCCACCCGCCTCGGCATCCCCTCCACCATCGTCATGCCGGAGACCACGCCGCACGTGAAGGTGACGGCGACGCGCGGTTTCGGCGCCCACGTCGTGCTCTCCGGCGAGACCGTCGCCGAGGCCGAGGTCGAGGCGTTTCGTCTCGCCGAGCGCGACGGCCTGACCTTCGTCCACCCGTACGACGATTTCGACGTCATCCGCGGTCAGGGCACCATGGCGCTCGAGATGCTGGAGGATCGCCCCGACCTCGACACCATCGTGGTGCCGGTCGGCGGCGGCGGCCTCGCCGGCGGTCTGGCGATCGCGGCCAAGGCGCTGAAGCCGCGCATCGAGATCGTCGGCGTCGAGACCCGGCTCTATCCGAGCCTGTGGGCGGAGCTGCGCGATCTGCCGATCCACGCCGGCGGCACCACGCTCGCCGAGGGCATCGCGGTGAAGCGGGCCGGCCGGCTGACGCTGGAGATCGCCCGTCGGCTGATGGACGACCTGATCCTGGTCGAGGAGGCCGAGGTCGAACGCGCCGTCAACCTCTATCTGACGCTGCAGAAGACCATGGCGGAAGGCGCCGCCGGCGCCGCGCTCGCCGCGCTTCTCGCAGCACCCGAGCGCTTCCGTGCCCGCAAGGTCGGGCTGATCCTGTCCGGCGGCAACATCGACCCGCGCATCCTGTCATCGATCATGGTGCGCGAGCTCGCCCGCGAGGAGCGGATCGTGGCGATCCGCATGATCATCCCCGACCGCCCCGGCGTGCTCGGCGAGATCACCACCGTGCTCGGCCGGATGGGCGGCAACATCCTCGAGGTCGAGCATTCGCGCACCATGCTGAAGGTGCCGGCCAAGGGCGCCACCCTCGACGTGGTGTTCGAGGTGCGCGACGGCGCGCACGCCCAGGAGATCATCGCCGCGCTGGAGGCGCTAGACTACGTGGTGGAGCGCCTCGGCGGGCCGCGCTGAGGCGGGTGATCGACATCTAGGGTGTATGACGGATTGAATTGAACGTAATGCGTGTCTCATCCTGACGCCGCATCGAATGCGGGGGGTACGGGGATGGACATCATCGAACGACGTCGGCTGGCGACGACTTGCTTTTCCTTGGCGCTCGTCGGCCTTTTGATCGGCGGTTGCGACAAGATCAGCGACGATTTCGTCGGTCAATGCCAGCGCACGACCGGCGCGTCGAGTTCGGATTGCTCGTGCGCCGCGAGCAAAGTGAAGGAGACCCTCGGTCCCGAGAAGTGGCGGGTGGCCGGCGATCTGCTGAGCGGCGACCGCGCGAAGGCGGAAGCCTCGATGGCGAAGGAAGGGCTGGGAGGAATGTTCGGCTTCCTGGGTCAGTGGGGGATGGCTCTGGGCATCGCCGAGCGGCAATGCGGGGTGCGTGGTCTGTCTCGCATGTGAACGGGGTCTTTCGGCGGGCCGCGCCGACGGTCGCGCGCCCGTCGCGGCCGATCACGTCTGCGCGCGCCCCGGTGACCCGTTTCGCCTCGCGTGCTAAGAGGCCGATCGCGACGAGGGGAGGGAGGTCCCTCGCGCGGATCAACGGGGACCCGAGAATGACCGAGAAGCATCTGGAGGCGGGACGCCTCGCCGCCGACATGGGATCCATCCTCTCCGGCCGGCGCATGCGCCGCAACCGGCGCACCGACTGGTCGCGCCGCATGGTCCGCGAGAACCGTCTCTCGGTCGACGATCTGATCTGGCCGATGTTCGTCGTCGACGGCGAAAAGGTCGTCGAGCCGGTGAAGTCGATGCCGCGCGTCGAGCGCCTGTCGGTCGATCTCCTGGTGAGGCAGGCCGAGCGCGCCGCGAAGCTCGGCATCCCGGCGATCGCCCTTTTCCCCTACACCGATCCGGATCTGCGCGACGATCTCGGCTCCGAGGCGCTCAACGCCGACAACCTGATCTGCCGCGCCTGCCGCGCCATCAAGGCGGCGGTACCGGAGGTCGGCATCGTCACCGACGTGGCGCTCGACCCCTACACCAGCCACGGCCACGACGGCCTGCTCGAGGGCGAGGAGATCGTCAACGATCCGACCGTCGCCCGTCTGGTCGCCCAGGCCTTGGTGCAGGCGGAGGCCGGCGCCGACATGATCGCGCCCTCCGACATGATGGACGGCCGCATCGGCGCCATCCGTCGCGGCCTCGACGCCTCCGGCTTCGACCACGTCCAGATCATGGCCTATTCGGCCAAATATGCGTCCGCCTTCTACGGCCCCTTCCGCGACGCGGTCGGCACCTCGAAGACGCTGATCGGCGACAAGCGCACCTATCAGATGGACCCCGCCAACACCGAGGAAGCGATCCGCGAGGCCGCCCTCGACATCGACGAGGGCGCCGACATGATCATGGTGAAGCCGGGCATGCCCTATCTCGACGTCTTGTGGCGGCTGAAGGCGACCTTCGGTCTGCCGACCTTCGCCTATCAGGTGTCGGGCGAATACGCGATGATCGAGGCGGCGGCCGGCAACGGCTGGCTCGACCACGATCGGGCGATGCTGGAGAGCCTGCTCGCCTTCAAGCGCGCCGGCGCCGACGGCGTGCTGACCTATTTCGCCCCCTTCGTCGCCGAGATGCTGAAGGCGGGGGCGTGAACGGGGCGTCGCGCCTCGTCTCCCTCGGACGCCGGCGGCGCATGATCGCCCCGGCGCTCCTGCTCCTCCTCCTCGTCGCGACGGTGCTCTCCGGCTGCGCCCGGATCGATCCGTGGATGCGCGACACCTGCGTCGCCGCATTGCCCGGGCTCGAGCCGGCCGACGCGCCGATCGTGGTGACCGGGGTCGAGACCGTCGGCGATCGCGGCGAGGCGATCCGCGTCGCCTATCGCTCCGGCGCCGGCAAGGCCGCCCACGATCACGAAATCGCCTGCGCCTTCGCCGAGGATCCGGCGACCGGCACGCGCGATCTCGTCGGCATCCGCACCGAACAGGGCATCCTGCCGGTCGGCCGTTTCTTCGTGCTGAAGCGCTACTGGCTCGGTGACGACGCCCGCCGCGCCGCCGGCCTCGCCCGCCTCACCGTCGCCGACACCGCCCGTCCGCGCGTCCTCCTCGACCTCGACGCGACCGCCGGCCTGCGCCTGCAGCAGGCCCTCGACGCGCTCGCCCCGGCGGCGCTCTACGCACTGCTCGGCCTCGCCGCGACGTTGGTGATCGGGCTGGTCGGCCGTCTGCTCGTCTTCTTCGGCGATCTGTCGATGCTCGGCGCCTTCGCCGCCCTGACCGCCGCCGTCGCCGTCCTCGGCGGTGGGGGAGCCGATCCGCTGATCGCCGTGCCGGTGACGCTGGTCGCGGCGGCGGCGGTGGTCGGCCTGTGGGGCGGGGCGATCGGACGGACGGTGGTGGCGCCGCTCGCCTTCCGCTCGCCGACCCCGATTTTGGTCGCCGCCGTCGGCCTGTCGGTGGCGTTGCAGGAATTCGTCGCCCGCGCCCGCGGCGTCGACGATCTGTGGCTGGCGCCCCCGGCCGGGCGTCCGATCCTCGTCGCCGACGGCCCCTTCGAGGTGTTCGTCACGCCGATGCGCCTCGTCCTGGTCGTCGCCGCGTTCACCGCGGTCGTGGCGGTGGTGAAGGTCCTGCCGCGCACCCGCTTCGGTCGGGAGTGGCGCGCCGTCGCCGACGACGCCGCCACCGCGCGGCTCTTCGGCATCGACCCCGAACGGGTGCTGCGCCGCACCTGTGTCCTCGCCGGCGCGCTCGCCGGGGTCGCCGGGGCGGTGCAGGTGCTCGCCTGGGGCGGCACGTCGTTCCACATGGGGACGGCGCTCGGGGTCAAGGCGGTGATCGCCGCCGTGCTCGGCGGCCTCGGCTCGCTCCCCGGCGCCGCCCTCGCCGGCGTGCTGATCGGTTTCGTCGAGGCCGGCTGGACGGCGGTGTGGGGGGCGGATTGGCGCGACGTGGTGGTCTTCGGCCTGCTCGTCGCGGTGCTGCCGTGGCGCCGTGACGGCCTGCTCGGGAGCGGCGGCGACCGCGCCTGATCGTCCTTTCCGAAAGCTCTGCGAACATCCTTTCCGAAGTCTTCTTGGCTTCGGTTGATCGAATCTGAATCTATTTCGCTCGCGACGATTCAGGAGATGTTCAGCAAACAAAGCAATGCCAACGCTTTACGGAAATTTCATGATGCAATTTAAGGCGATTTTTGGAGTCGGAGGGGTAGGTTCGCTTCACGAACGGGCCAATAGAGCCGCAAGTACAAACGAGCTGAGCGAGGCGTATTCAGATGAACACTCTCAAGAAGGCGGTCGTCGAGCAGCCGCGCAGCGCCGAGCATGAAGCCATTCGGCCGCTCTACCTCGAGGCCCTGACGCTGGTCGAGCGGCTCCATCGCCGCCTCCTCGACGTCATCAAGGACGAGTTCGACCGCGTCGGTCGCGACGACGTCAACGCCGTGCAGGCGCTGTTGCTGTTCAACATCGGCGGCTCCGAGCTGACCGCCGGCGAACTGCGCACCCGCGGCTACTATCTCGGCTCCAACGTCTCCTACAATCTCAAGAAGCTGGTCGAGGGCGGCTACGTCCGTCACGAGCGCTCTCGCATCGACCGTCGCTCGGTGCGCGTGTCGCTGACCGAGAAGGGCCGCGAGATCGCCGACATCGTCGATCGCCTCTACGACCGTCAGCTGCGCTCGATCGAACAGGTCGGCGGCGTCGGCCCGGCCGAGTTCCAGTCGATCAACAAATCGCTGCAGCGCCTCGAGCGCTTCTGGACCGACCAGATCCTCTATCGTCTGTGAGGACGAGGCGCTCGGCTCGAAACCCACCGGATGGCGGACCAGAGAAGCCCGGACGGCGACGTCCGGGCTTCTTCGCGTCGTGTGCGCGGAGCGGCCATGCGAGACGCGCGGCGGCCGGGGGGTTGCCCGAGACCGGGTCGTCGGGTTCTGCTGACGCCTTCGCGTCCCCGTTCCTCGGTCCCGGAAGGCAGTCTTGTCGAAGCTCGTCCACCCCCACGAGATCCTGACCGGTCTCCTCGTCACCCTGGTCGGCTACGCCTCCTCCGGCGCCATCGTCATTCGCGGTCTCTCCGCCGTCGGCGCGAACGAGGGCGAAATCGTCTCCGCCATGGTCGGGCTGGCGATCGCCCTCGGCGTGTTGGGCATCGGCCTCAGCCGCTGGACGCGGATGCCGATCTCGATCGCCTGGTCGACCCCCGGCATGGTGCTGCTCGCCACCGTCGGCGTCGGCTCGGGCGGCTTCCCCGCCGCCGTCGGTGCCTTCGTGACGACCGGCCTGCTGGTGGCGGCGAGCGGTCTGTTCGAGCCGCTCGGCCGCCTCGTCGGCGCCATTCCGAAGCCGATCGCCGCCGGCATGCTCGCCGGCGTCCTGCTCAAGTTCTGCCTGCTGCCCTTCGTGGCGATCGCCGCCCGTCCGGTCGAGATCGCGGCGATCGTCGGCGTCTGGGTGGTGCTGATGCGCTTCGCCCGGCTGTGGGCGGCGCCGGCCGCCGCCGCCCTGGCGCTGCTGTTCATGGGCTTCGACGGCG
Organism: Phyllobacteriaceae bacterium; assembly: GCA_012517025.1. Classification (GTDB taxonomy): domain Bacteria; phylum Pseudomonadota; class Alphaproteobacteria; order Rhizobiales; family Ancalomicrobiaceae; genus Pinisolibacter. The sequence goes on from JAAYVT010000227.1 coordinate 9,587, forward strand.
AGGGCGCCTTCGCCGGCCTGTCGTTCTCCTGGCCGAGCGTCGTCTGGGTGATGCCGCGCTTCGACCTCGAGACCACGATCTCGATCGCCCTGCCGCTGTTCCTCGTCACCATGGCCTCGCAGAACATCCCCGGCTGGGCGGTGATCGGCGCCAACGGCTATCACCCGCCCTTCCGCCCGCTGCTGGTCGCCACCGGCGCGGTCTCGGCCGCTCTCGCGCCGATCGGCATGCCGGTGGTCAATCTCGCCGCCATCACCGCCGCGCTCGCCGCCGGCGAGGAGGCGGGCCCCGATCGCTCGCGCCGCTGGATCGTCGCGGCGATCGGCGGCCTCGGCCACATGGCGCTCGGTGTCGTCGCCACCGTTGCGGTGGGGCTGGTGATGCGCTCCTCGCCGCAGCTGATCGAGGCGGCGGCCGGGCTCGCGCTGGTCGGCGCCTTCGGCGGCTCGATGAAGGCGGCGCTCGACGTCGAGGCCGACCGAATCCCGGCGCTGGTGACCTTCCTGGTCGCCGCCTCGGGCCTGTCCTTCGTCGGTATCGGCTCGGCCTTCTGGGCGCTGGTGGTCGGGATCGCCGTTCACGTCCTCGCGAGAGTGGGGCGGCCCTCGGCGTGATCGCCGGGGTGAGAAGCGCGGTTTCGTTGCAACACTCGCATTTCGTGCCGATGCCCCTGGTCGACGGGGCTCGACCGCGACATGTTTCGGCCATATTGGAATGGGTATCCAAGGATCGAAGACGGTCGCGACGGGCATGTCCCCTCGAAGCCGAGCGGTCGAGCCCGGCGTGTCGATGGTACGACCCCGGTCGGGCCCGGACACTCGCAAGACCGATACCAGTCTCGACCGAACGATCGGCACGGCGTCCTCGTGGTACGCGTCCGATCGCCGGCCTCGAACCGGCGCGCTCGACCGCGCCTTACGGAGAACGACGCGGTGCATCGCCATCCTGCCTCCAACGCCCTTCGCCCGACCCGCCGCGCGCTGCTCGCCGGCCTCGCCGGTGTGCCCCTCCTGCCGGTGGTCGCCTTCGCCCAGTCGGGCGAGACACCGCTCCAGGCGCTGACCCGCTCGCAGGCGGTGCGCGAATGGCAGCAGAAGTTCGACGCCGGTGCCAACGCCGCCCAGGCCGAGCGCATCAAGTCGGACACGCCGCTGCTGTCGCCGGAGACGGCGACCGCCATCGAGGCCGCCATCCCCGTGCTGCGCGAGCAGCAGGCGCGCGGCGGCTGGCCGAAGATCCAGTCGCCGATGTCGCTCAAGGTCGGCAGCCGCTCCGAGGTGGTGTCGCAGCTGCGCGGGCGGCTGGTGGCTTCCGGCGACATGTCGCCGGAGCAGGCGCGCACCGGCTATCACGACACCTTCGACAGCTACGTCGACGCCGCCGTGCGCCGCTTCCAGGTGCGCCACGGCCTGCGTCCCGACGGCATCGTCGACCAGACCGTGATGGACGTGATGAACGTTCCGATCGAGACCCGCATCACCCAGCTCGAGACCAATCTCGTGCGCATCCGGTCGATGTCGGGCAATCTCGGCGAACGCTACGTGTTCATGAACATCCCCGCCGCCGAGCTGGAGATGGTCGAGGCCGGTCGCGTCGTCGAGCGCCACAACGCGGTGGTCGGCAAGATGGATCGCCAGACGCCGATCCTGTCGTCGCAGATCCGCGAGATCAACTTCCACCCCTATTGGCACGTGCCGGTCTCGATCATCAAGAAGGACCTGATCCCGAAGATGCAGACCGAGCCGGATTATCTGGCCAAGAACCACATCCGCATCTTCGATTCGCGCGGCCAGGAAGTTCCCGCCGAGACCGTCGACTGGAACTCCGCGCAGGCGATGCAGTACCAGTTCCGTCAGGATCCGGGCGGCGACAACGCGATGTCGTCGGTCAAGGTGAGCTTCCCGAACCCCTACGACGTGTACATGCACGACACGCCGTTCAAGGATCTGTTCGGCGACAACAACCGCTTCTATTCGTCGGGCTGCATGCGCATCCAGTCGATCCAGGGTCTGGTGACCTGGCTGCTGCGCGACACCCCCGGCTGGACCCCGGAGGCGGTGGCCAACGCGCTCGCCGACGGCCAGCGTCTCGACGCCAAGCTGAAGACGCCGGTGCCGGTCTACACCAACTACATCACCGCCTGGGCGACCACCGAGGGCGTGATCCACTTCCGCGACGACATCTACAACAAGGACGGCGTCGGCATGTTGATCGCGCAGGACTGACCTCCGTCGAGGAGGCCGTTTCGCGCATGGGAGCCCGGCATCGCCGGGCTCTTTCGTTTTCCGCCCCGTCGATCGAACGAAGGGGGGAGAAATGGCGTCCGTTTCGTGCTATCGGGCGCGCGAGAAGGCCGGTGAGCCGGCGAAGACCCGACGAGGTGACCATGACCACGACCGCCGCCCCCCTGTTTCCGGGGTTCTTCACCCAGGGGCTCGCAGAGAGCGACCCGGCGCTGTTCAAGTCCATCACCGACGAGCTCGCCCGTCAGCAGGACGAGATCGAGCTGATCGCTTCGGAGAACATCGTCTCCAAGGCGGTGCTCGAGGCCCAGGGCTCGGTGATGACCAACAAATATGCCGAAGGTTACCCGGGCAAGCGCTACTACGGCGGCTGTGAATTCGTCGACGTTGCCGAGAGCCTGGCGATCGAGCGGGCGAAGCAGATCTTCGGCGCCGAATACGCCAACGTCCAGCCCCACTCCGGCGCCCAGGCCAATCAGGCGGTGTTCTTCACCCTGCTGCAGCCCGGCGACACCTTCATGGGCCTCGACCTCGCCTGCGGCGGTCACCTCACCCACGGCTCGCCGGTCAACCAGTCGGGCAAGTGGTTCCGCCCGGTGCCCTACAAGGTGCGCCCGGACACCCACCTGATCGACATGGACGAGGTCCGCGATCTCGCCCTGAAGGAGCGTCCGAAGCTGATCGTCACCGGCGGCTCGGCCTATCCCCGCCAGATCGACTTCGCCGCCTTCCGCTCGATCGCCGACGAAGTGGGCGCGACCTTCATGGTCGACATGGCGCATTTCGCCGGTCTGGTCGCCGGCGGCGCCCACCCGAACCCGCTCGACCACGCCCACGTGGTGACCACCACCACCCACAAGACGCTGCGCGGTCCGCGTGGCGGCATGGTCCTGTCGCGCGACGTCGACCTCGGCAAGAAGATCAACTCGGCCGTCTTCCCCGGTCTCCAGGGTGGCCCGCTGATGCACGTCATCGCCGCCAAGGCGGTCGCCTTCGGCGAGGCGCTGCGTCCCGAGTTCAAGCTCTATGCACACCAGGTGGTGAAGAACGCCCAGGCGATGGCCGCCGCTCTCCTGGAGCAGGGTCTCGACCTCGTCTCCGGCGGCACCGACACCCACCTGATGCTGGTCGATCTGCGTCCGAAGAACGCCACCGGCAACGTCACCGAGAAGGCGCTGAAGCGCGCCCACATCACCTGCAACAAGAACGGCATCCCGTTCGACCCGGAGAAGCCGATGGTGACCTCGGGCGTCCGCCTCGGCACCCCGGCCGGCACCACCCGCGGCTTCGGCGAGGCCGAGTTCCGCGAGATCGGCCTGATGATCGGCGAAGTGGTCAACGGCATCATGAAGAACGGCCCGGACGGCGACGGCCAGGTCGAGGCTCGCGTCAAGGAGCAGGCGACCGCGCTGTGCCGCCGCTTCCCCGTCTACGCCTGAGCCGGAACGCCGAGAAGAAACACGATCGAGGCCGGGAGCGATCCCGGCCTTTCGCGTGCGCACGCGGTTTGCGCGCCGCTCTTCATCTCGGGTCAATCCTTTGCATTTATGAAATTCTTCGAATGGATCGACCTTCGCCGGCGGCGACGTCGGCGCGGGGGTTCGCCCGACGGAGGAGGGACCGGATGGGTGTCGGTGAGACTTCGCACACCGCCGCGATGGAGATCGACGACCTCGACGAGGTGTGTCGATTGTTTCTGCGCGTCTTCCGAAACTCGGACGCGGCGCCCTCGGCCGACCTGATCGCCTATTGGCGGAGCCTCTATTTCGGCGCGCCGGCCTATTCGCCGCGCAACGGCTGCGTCGTCCATCGCGATTCCACCGGTCGGATCGACGCGGCGGTCGCCTCCTTCCCGATGGAGATCGTCGCCTGCGGCCGCATCCTGCCCGGCCGTCTCGTCGCCGCCTTCATGGCGGAGGGCAGCGAGGAAGAACCGCATCCCGGCGGGCGAATCGGCATGAACTTCCGCGCCCGGACCCAGGACTTCACCTTCTCCGACACCGCGATCCCGATCACCGCCGACATGAGTCGCGCCGGCGGCGGCGTGGTGTTGATCCCGCAGAGCCTGGAATGGCTCTGCGTCTTTCGCCCGCTCGGTCACGTCGCCGCGGCGTTGACGCGGCGCCTGCCGCATCTCGAGCGGATCGCCCTGACGCGCCTCGTCGTGCCCTTCGACGCTCTGCTCACCCGGATCCTGCGCCGGCGCCCGCCGTCGGCCGGGGCGCTCGCGGAACGCTCGGCGACCCGGGCCGAGTTCCTCGCGGTGGCGCCCGAGATGGTCGCCCATTACGCCGTTCATCCGCGCTGGTCGCCGGAGGAGCTCGGCTGGATCCTCGACCGCGCCGCCGAGAACCGCCAATACGGCCCGCTCGACCTGCTGGTCTACGTCGATCGCCACGGCGAGATCGTCGGTGCCTTCGCCGGCTACGTCGAGCCGGATCAGCCGGCGGTGGTCCTCAACATCCTGGCCCGGCCGGGGCGGGAGGCGGAGGTGGTGCCGGCGGTCCTCGCCGGCCTCGCCGCGCGCCGCTGCATTTCCGCCCGCGGCATGTGCCTGCCGCGTCAGATCGAGGAGTTCTTCCGCATTCCTCGGGTCGTCTTCCGCCACCGCGCCCACGCCCACGTGCTGACCAAGCACGCCGACGTGCGCGAGGCGCTGGCGCGCGGCGACGCCTACATGGGCGGCCTCGCCGGCGAGAGTTGGAGCCGGCTGGTCACCGACCGCTTCTGAGACGCGTCGACGCCCCTTCAGTCGAGGCGGCGGATGCGATCGAGCGCCGGCGGGGCGATCGTCCCGGCGGTCTTCAGATGGGCCTCGAGCGCGTCGACGTCGAAGATGCCGGGCAGCGGATTGGTCGCCTTGCGGAACACCTTGAAGCCGTCGCCGCCGTCGGCCAGGAAGTTGTTGACGGTCACCCGATAGGTCGTCTTCGCCTCGACCGGCTTGCCGGCGATGGTGATCGACGCGGGATCCACCCGGTCGCCCGCCGGCTTCGAGGCGGTCCAAGTATAGGCGAAGCTCTTGGACACCTGCAGGATGCGCGGCTTGGGCTGATCGAGCCATTGCTGTTCGAGCATGGTGTGGATCTGCTCGCCGGTCAGCGTCAGGGTGACGAGATTGTTGCCGAAGGGCTGCGAGGCGAAGATCTCGCCGTAGGTGACGGTGCCGTCGTCGCGCTTGCGCGCCAGATCGGTGCGGATGCCGCCGGGATTGGTGACGGCGATCACCGCGCAGCCCTGGTCGGGCGCGGCGGTGACGGCGAGCTGGGCGTCGGCGATGACGTCGCCGAGCGCGGTCTCGCCGGAGGGCGTCTCGGCGCGGGTCAGATCCGCCGCGATCTTGCCGACCGGCCGCTCGATCAGCGGACCGGCGACCTTCTGGTAGGCGGCGATCAGCGCCGTCTGTTCCGGATCCTTGGCGAAGGCGTCGGTGCGGACGATGACGTTCGCCGCCTTGGCCTCGACGATCTGCTTCGAGGTCCGGTCGATCTTCAGGTCGACGTCGGTGACGATGGTGCCGAACTTGTCGCCGGAGGTGACGAGGCGGCCGTCGATGGCGCAGTTGTAGGCCTTGTGGGTGTGACCGGAGATCACCACCTTCACCGCCGGATCGAGCTTCTTCACGATGTCGACGATCGGCCCGGAGATGCCGGGGCATTCGTCGTAGTCGCCGGTCGGAAAGCCGCCCTCGTGGATCAGCACGACGATCGCCTCGACGCCCTTCGCCTTCAGCTCCGGCACCAAGGCGTTGACCGTCTCGGCCTCGTCGTGGAAGGTCACGCCGGCCACGCCCGAGGGCGACACGATGTCCGGCGTCCCCTTCAGCGCCAGACCGACGAAGGCGATCGGGATGCCCTCGAAGGTCTTGATCTCGTAAGCCGGGAAGATCGTCTTGCCGCTGTCCTTGTACGTCGTCGAGGCGGCGAGATAGTGGAACTTGGCACCGGTGAAGGGATGCAGCGCCAGACACGCCTTGTCCGACGAGCAACCGCCGTTCTGCTTGCGCAGCAGCTCGGCGACGCCCTTGTCGAACTCGTGATTGCCCACCGCCGACACCTCGAGCCCCATCAGCGACAGCGATTCGATGGTCGGCTCGTCGGCGAACAGCGCCGACAGCAGCGGCGAGGCGCCGACCAGATCGCCGGCGGCGACGAAGACCGAGTTCTTCACCTCGGCGCGCTTCTGTTTGACCAGCGTCGCCATCGCCTCCGAGCCGCCGGCGGCGACCGAGACCTTCTTGGTCGGATCGGCCGGATCGGTGATCTTGATGCCGCCGCCCGGCGGTTCGAGATTGCCGTGGAAATCGTTGATCGCCAGCAGTCTGACCTCGAGCGGCGCGGCCTCCTCGGCGCGGGCCGCGGCGAGCGGGGCGGCGAGGGCGAGCGTGGAGACGAGCAGGGCACGAGCGAGCGTCATGGGAAAGCGGACTCCGAAGCGGGACGCGCGGCCGCACGCCGCGCGATCGGCGCCGAGGATCGCCTCCGCCGTCGATCGGGTCAATGGCCGCGACGGCATCGCGGCCGCGCCGCGCCTCTCGCCACCGGCCCCGAAAGTCGTGTAGAAACGCCGGCGAGGACGGGCGGGTCGATCGTCCCGACAGGTGGGAGTGGCCGATGCGGTGCCCTTATTGCGGCAATGACGACACCCAGGTGAAGGACAGCCGTCCGACCGAGGACGGCGCCGCCATCCGACGTCGCCGCATCTGTTCGGCCTGCGGCGGGCGCTTCACCACCTTCGAGCGGGTGCAGCTGCGCGAGCTGACCGTGGTCAAGCGCTCCGGCCGCCGCGTCCCCTTCGATCGCGACAAGCTGATGCGCTCGGTGCAGATCGCCTGCCGCAAGCGCCCGGTCGATCCCGAGCGGATCGAGCGCATGGTGAGCGGCATCGTCCGCCAGCTGGAGAGCCTCGGCGAGCCGGAAGTCGCCTCCGAGCAGATCGGCGAGCTGATCATGGAGGGGCTGAAGGGCCTCGACGACGTCGCCTACGTCCGCTTCGCCTCCGTCTATCGCAATTTCCGCGAGGCCAAGGACTTCGAGGACCTGCTCGGCGAACTCTCCGCGCTCGAGAGCCCGATCCGGTGACCCGGGTCACGCCCCTCGACGAGCGTTTCATGGGCGCGGCGATC